>JADGRR010000128.1 GCA_017880745.1 Burkholderiales bacterium | reverse complement strand
GCTGTGCAACAAGATGGCGCCGGCGCTGCGCAAGGTCTATGACCAGATGGCGGAGCCGCGCTGGGTGATCTCGATGGGCTCCTGCGCCAACGGCGGCGGCTACTATCATTATTCCTACTCGGTGGTGCGCGGCTGCGACCGCATCGTGCCAGTGGACATCTACGTGCCCGGCTGTCCGCCCACAGCCGAGGCTCTGCTCTACGGCATTATCCAGTTGCAGAACAAGATCAAACGCACCAATACCATCGCTCGCTAATTCTCGCTCGGACAACCGCTCGCTAACGCCCGCATATACGATCGCTCGCTAAATGGCCGGTAAGCTAGAACAACTCAAGAACAATCTCGAAGCCGCCCTTGGCAGCCGTATTGTCAGCCTCACCCAGGCGCTGGGCGAAATCACCGTGGTGGTGAGTGCGGTCGACTACGTCGCCGCGGCGCAGGCGCTGCACGACGATCCGCGCCTCGCCTTCGCCCAGTTGATGGACCTGTGCGGCGTTGACTATTCGGCCTACGGCGACGGCGTCTGGAAGGGCGCGCGCTTCGCCGCCACCTCACAGCTGCTATCGCTAGAGCACAATTGGCGCGTGCGGCTGCGGGTGTTTGCCGAGGACGACGGTTTCCCGGTGGTGGACACGCTTACCGGCATCTGGCCCGGCGCCAACTGGTACGAGCGCGAGGCTTTCGATCTGTTCGGCATCATGTTTTCCGGCCATCCGGACCTGCGCCGCATTCTCACGGACTATGGTTTCGTCGGCCATCCGTTCCGCAAGGACTTTCCACTGTCGGGCCAGGTCGAGATGCGTTATGACCCGCAGCAAAAGCGCGTCATTTACCAGCCGGTAAGCATCGAGCCGCGCGAGATCACGCCGCGGATCATCCGCGAAGAGCAGTACGGGGATCTTGGCCATGGCTGATATCCGCAATTACACCATGAACTTCGGGCCGCAGCATCCTGCGGCGCACGGCGTCTTGCGCCTGGTGCTGGAACTCGACGGCGAGGTGGTCGTGCGCGCCGACCCGCACATCGGCATGCTGCACCGCGCGACCGAGAAGCTGGCTGAGAACAAGACCTATGTCCAGTCGCTGCCCTACATGGACCGGCTGGACTACTTCTCGGTGATGGCGAACGAGCACGCCTATTGCATGGCGATCGAGCGCCTGCTCGGCATCGAGGTCCCCGAGCGCGCCCAATACATCCGCGTCATGTTCGACGAGATCACCCGCATCCTGAGCCATCTGCTGTTCCTCGGCGCCCACGGGCTCGACATCGGCGCGATGACCATGTTCCTGTACACCTTCCGCGAACGCGAAGACCTGTTCGACGTGTACGAGGCGGTGTCCGGGGCGCGCGTGCACGCGGCCTATTACCGCCCGGGAGGCGTATACCGCGATCTGCCCGACGTCATGCCGCAGTACGCGGCGACGAAAATCCACGGCGCCAAGGCGGTGGCCAGGCTGAACGACAGCCGCTCGGGCAGCCTGCTGGATTTCATCGAGGATTTCACCGACCGTTTCCCGGCGAACGTCGACGAATACGAAGCGCTGCTCACCGACAACCGCATCTGGAAGCAGCGCACGGTAGGCATAGGCGTGATAACGCCCGAGCGGGCCATCGAACTTGGTTTCACCGGCGTGATGCTGCGCGGCTCGGGTGTCGAATGGGACCTGAGAAAGAAACAACCCTACGAAGTCTACGACCGCATGGACTTCGACATCCCGGTTGGCGTGAATGGCGACACTTACGACCGCTACCTGGTGCGGGTGGAGGAACTGCGCCAATCCAATCGCATTATCCGCCAGTGCATCGAATGGTTGCGCGCCAATCCCGGGCCGGTGATCGTCGACAACCACAAGGTGGCCCCGCCCGCGCGCGCCGACATGAAAGGCGGCATGGAAGAGCTGATCCATCATTTCAAGCTGTTTACCGAGGGCTTCTGCGTCCCCGCAGGCGAAGCCTACGCCGCGGTCGAGCACCCCAAGGGCGAGTTCGGCATTTACATCGTGTCGGACGGAGCGAACAAGCCCTATCGCGTGAAGATCCGCGGCGCCGGCTTCGCGCATCTGCAGGGGCTGAGCGAGATGTCGCGCGGCCACATGATCGCCGACGTGGTCGCCATCATCGGTTCCCTGGACTTCGTATTCGGTGAGGTCGACAGGTGATCGGTGAAATAGGGAATTTGGAGACGAGGGGATATCCCCCAAGGGGACTTTCCCCTCAAGGGGGATCGAGACCTTCGGGGCGTTTCCCCTCGTGCTCCCCTAGATCGGCCCGTTGCAAGATGAACCTTGCAACGGGTTCCAAGATTTTTGGTGGATGACATGCTGAGCGCAGAATCGTTGAAGAAAATCGATCGCGAGATCGCCAAGTTCCCGGCCGGGCAGAAGCAGTCGGCGGTGATGGCGGCGCTCGCCATCGCGCAGGACGAGAAGGGCTGGCTTGCGACCGAGACCATGGACTACCTTGCGCACTACCTGGGCATGCCGCCGATTGCGGTATACGAAGTCGCGAGCTTCTACAACATGTACAACCTCGCGCCCGGCGGCAAGCACAAGCTCACCATCTGCACCAACCTGCCGTGCGCGCTCTCCGGCGCAGCCGATGCCGCCGAGCACCTGAAGCAATGCCTCGGGGTCGGGTTCAACGAGACCACCGCCGACGGCCGCATCACGCTCAAGGAGGGCGAATGCATGGGAGCCTGCGGCGATGCGCCGGTGCTGCTGGTGAACAACAAGCGCATGTGCGGCTCCATGTCCCGCGACAAGCTGGATCAACTTCTGGCGGAGCTGAAGTGATGCTCGACTACGGTCCCGACGCTATCCTGATGACCGGTCTGGACGGCTCGAACTGGCACCTCAAGGACTATGAGGCACGCGGGGGCTATGGCGCGCTGAAAAAGATTCTGAACGAAAAGATAACGCCCGAGGCGGTGGTCGCCGAAGTCAAGAAATCGGGATTGCGCGGCCGCGGCGGCGCCGGCTTCCCGGCGGGACTGAAGTGGAGTTTCATGCCCAAGCAGTACACGGGTGCCAAATATCTGGTGTGCAATTCGGACGAGGGCGAACCGGGCACTTTCAAGGACCGCGACATCCTGCGCTACAACCCGCACATGCTGATCGAGGGCATGCTGATCGGCGCCTACGCCATGGGCATCGGGACGGGCTACAATTACATTCACGGCGAGATCTGGGCGGAATACGAGTTGTTCGAGCAGGCCCTGGCCGAAGCGCGCGCCGCCGGCTACCTCGGCAAGAACATCCTTGGCACCGAGTTCGCGTTCGAACTCCACGCCGTTCACGGTTACGGCGCTTACATCTGCGGCGAAGAGACCGGCTTGCTGGAGTCGATCGAGGGCAAGAAGGGTCAGCCGCGCTTCAAGCCGCCGTTCCCCGCGAGTTTCGGCCTGTACGGCAAGCCCACCACCATCAACAACACCGAGACCTTCGCTGCGGTGCCCTGGATCATCAACAACGGCGGCGACGCCTTCCTCGCCCTCGGCAAGCCGAACAACGGCGGCACCAAGCTGTTCTCCGTATCGGGCCACGTCAACCGGCCCGGCAACTACGAAGTGAGGCTGGGCACGCCGTTTGCGAAACTGCTGGAAATGGCGGGCGGAATGCGCGGCGGCAGAAAAATCAAGGCGGTCATTCCCGGAGGCTCTTCGGCACCGGTGCTGCCCGGGCATATCATCATGCAGACCGACCTCGACTACGACTCCATCGCCAAGGCCGGCTCCATGCTTGGTTCGGGGGCGGTGATCGTCATGGACGAGACTACCTGCATGGTGCGCGCGCTGGAGCGCCTGTCCTATTTCTATTTCGAGGAATCCTGCGGCCAGTGCACGCCCTGCCGCGAGGGCACGGGCTGGATGTACCGCATGGTCCACCGCATAGAACACGGCAAGGGCCGGCAGGAAGACCTGGACCTGCTCACCAACGTGGCCGACAACATCGCCGGGCGCACCATCTGCGCCCTGGGGGATGCGGCGGCGCTGCCGGTGAAAAGCTTCATCAATCATTTCCGCGACGAGTTCCAGTATCACATCGATCACAAGCGCTGCATGGTGAGCGTACCCGGCGGTTACTTCAGCGCCGAGAGCGCTGCCGTCGAGCGGGCGGCCTGAGAACGACATGCCAAAAGTAGAAATAGACGGCAGGCAGATCGAGGTGCCAAACGGCGCCACCGTGATGGACGCGGCCAACGCGCTCGGCATTGCCATTCCGCACTTCTGCTATCACAAGAAACTGTCCATTGCCGCCAACTGCCGCATGTGCCTGGTGCAGGTGGAGAAGGCGCCCAAGCCCTTGCCGGCCTGCGCCACGCCGGTCACAGACGGCATGAAGGTATTTACCGAATCCGAGTACGCCAGGACCGCGCAGAAAGGGGTGATGGAGTTCCTGCTCATCAACCACCCGCTCGACTGCCCGATCTGCGATCAGGGCGGCGAATGCCAGTTGCAGGATCTCGCCGTGGGTTATGGTAAGGGCGCCTCGCGCTACGCGGAGGAGAAGCGCGTCGTGTTCCACAAGAACGTCGGCCCGCTGATCTCGATGGAGGAGATGACCCGCTGCATCCACTGCACCCGCTGCGTGCGCTTCGGCCAGGAGATCGCCGGCGTGATGGAACTCGGGATGATGGGGCGCGGCGAGCATGCGGAGATCGTGTCCTTCGTCGGGCGCTCGGTCGACTCCGAACTCTCCGGCAATATGATCGACCTGTGTCCGGTGGGCGCGCTCACCAGCAAGCCGTTTCGCTACAGCGCCCGCACCTGGGAGCTGGCGCGCAGGAAATCGGTGAGCCCGCACGACAGTCTGGGTTCCAACCTCGTCGTGCAGGTGATGGCGAACAAGGTCATGCGGGTGTTGCCGCTGGAAAACGAGGAACTGAACGAATGCTGGCTCTCCGATCGCGACCGTTTCGCCTACGAGGGCCTGAATTCCACCGAGCGCCTCACCCAACCCATGCTCAAGATCGACGGGCGGTGGCAGGAAGTGGACTGGCAGCAGGCGCTGGCGGCGGTGGCGAAGGGCCTGAAAAATGTCCAGGCGCAGCATGGCCCGCAGGCGCTCGGTGCGCTGGCCGCACCGCACTCCACGCTGGAGGAACTGTACCTGCTGGGCAAGCTCGTGCGCGGCATCGGCAGCCAGAACGTGGACTTCCGCCTGCGCCAGTCCGATTTTTCCGCTGACCGGAAGCAAACCGGCGCGCCCTGGCTCGGCATGAAAATCGCCGACATCGGCGGCCTTGACCGCGTGCTCGTGGTCGGCTCCTTCCTGCGCAAGGACCATCCGCTCGTCGCCAACCGTTTGCGCCAGGCGACCAAGCGCGGACAGCAGGTCAATCTCATCCATGCCACCGATGACGATTTGCTGATGAATCTCGCGCATAAGGCCATCGTGCCGCCGCAGCAACTGCCCGAAGCGCTGGCGCAGGTGGTGAAGGCCGTAGCCGAGGCGAAGCAGCAGCCCGTGCCTGCAGCCCTGGCCGGGGTCAAAGTCGGTGCGGATGCGAAGAACATCGCCGCCAGCCTCGCCTCCGGCGGGAATACCGGGGTGTTTCTCGGCAATCTGGCCGAGCAGCATCCGCAGGCGGTGCTGCTGCGGTTGCTGGCGCAGGAACTGGCAGGACTGCTGGGCGCAAAGTTCGGATTTTTCGGCGCGGCGGCCAACAGCGTTGGCGGATATCTGGCCCAGGCCGTGCCCGGGGCAGGTGGCCTGAACGCTGCCGCCATGCTGGCCGAACCGCGCAAAGCCTACTTGCTGTTGAACGCGGAACCCGAACTCGACTGCCATGATCCGCGCGCTGCAATCAAGGCAATGCAAGCGACCGAATTCGTGATTTCCCTGTCGGCATACAAGGGCTACGCCCTCGAATATGCCAGCGTGATGCTGCCAATCGCACCTTTCACCGAGACCTCGGGCAGCTTTGTCAATGCGGAAGGCCGCATGCAAAGCTTCAACGGGGTGGTCAAACCCCTGGGCGAGGCGCGCCCGGCGTGGAAAGTGCTGCGCGTGCTCGGCAACCTGCTTGGCATCAAAGGATTCGACTATGACAGCAGCGAACAAGTGCGCGACGAGATCGTCAAGCCTGACCAGGTCGCGGCGAAGCTCGACAACCGGCTGAACGGGCTTGCGCTCGAGCTCCCCGCCGCGTCCGGCGGACTGCAAAGAATTGCCGACGTCCCCATTTATTTCAGCGACGCCATCGTTCGCCGCGCCCCCTCATTGCAGCAGACCCAGGATGGCGCGCTGCCGCGCGCCTGGATGAATGCCGCGCTGCTGGCCAGGCTGGGCCTCAAAGACGGGCAGGCGGTGACGGTGCGCCAGGGCGAAGGCGAGGCCGCGGTGAACGCTGCGTGCGATGACCGCCTGCCGCGCGACGGCGTGCGCCTGGCCGCTGCGCATTCGTCGACCAGGAACCTGGGCCCGATGTCCGGCGAAATCAGCGTGGAGCCGCGATGATGGAGCTGTACGCCAAGGTGATCGCGATTGGACTCGGCTACGCCCAGAGCTGGTTCGGTCCGGCGCTCGGCACGGCCATTTTCACCTTGATCAAGACCTCGGTGCTGATCATGTGCATCGTCGCTCCGCTGCTCGGTGCTGTGGCCTACCTGACGCTGCTCGAGCGCAAGGTCATCGGCTATATGCAGCTGCGCATCGGCCCCAACCGCGTCGGACCCCTGGGTTTGCTGCAGCCCATCGCCGACGGCATCAAGCTGGTGTTCAAGGAAATCATCATCCCCACCAGCGCCGACAAGATCCTGTTCGTGCTGGCGCCGGTGATCACGCTCACAGTAGCGATGGCCGCCTGGGCGGTGGTGCCGTTCAGCCCGCAGGTGGTCTTGGCCAACGTCAATGCGGGACTGCTGTACATACTCGCCATCACGTCGATGGGCGTGTACGGCATCATCGTCGCCGGCTGGGCGTCGAATTCGAAATACGCGTTCCTCGGCTCGATGCGCGCGGCGGCGCAGATCGTGTCCTACGAGATCGCCATGGGTTTCGCCCTGGTGTGCGTGCTGATGGTGTCGCACAGCCTCAACCTCTCGGACATCGTTAACGGCCAGATGAAAGGCCGGTTCGCCGATATCGGGCTCAATTTCCTCTCCTGGAACTGGCTGCCGCTCGCACCGATGCTGGTGGTGTATTTCATCTGCGGCGTGGCCGAGACCCAGCGCGCCCCGTTCGATATGGCCGAGGGCGAATCGGAGATTGTCGGCTTCCATGTCGAGTATTCCGGCATGCTCTTCGGCGTGTTCTCCATGGGCGAGTACGCCAACATGATCCTGGTGGCGACGCTCACCACCATCATGTTCTTCGGCGGCTGGGCCGCGCCGCTCGACACGCCGATCCTGAGCGCCGTCCCCGGCTTTGTCTGGCTGCTGGGCAAGGTACTGTGCGTGTTGATCCTGTTCCTGTGGTTCCGCGCCACGTTCCCGCGCTACCGCTACGACCAGATCATGCGCCTGGGCTGGAAAGTGTTCATTCCGCTGACCATCGTGTGGCTGGTGCTGATAGCCGCGTGGATGCAGACGCCGTTCTCAATATGGAGATAGGCGCATGAGCTGCCGAGCAGGGGCCCCGCGCAGCGGGGATGCGGGCAAAGCGAATGCGGCAATCCGCCGAGTCGCCGCATGCCTGTCGGCACGTTGCTTCGGAGGCGGCGTCCATGGC
>JADGRR010000127.1 GCA_017880745.1 Burkholderiales bacterium | reverse complement strand
GGAGTACGACACCATAGACGGGCCCGGCAACCCCGTGATCGTCGCCGGCTTCGGCCGCTTCGGCCAGATCGTATCGCGGGTGCTGCGCATGTGCGGCCTCCCGTTCACGGCCCTGGAGGTGAGCTATCAGCAGGTGGATTTTGTGCGCCGCTTCGGCAACAACAAAGTTTATTACGGCGACGCTTCGCGGCTCGAACTGCTGCACGCAGCCAAGGCGGGCGAGGCCAAGTTGTTCGTTCTGGCGATCGACGATGTCGAAGCCTCGGTCAAGACCGCTGCGGTGGTGCGCAAGCACTTTCCCGATCTGCCCATCCTCGCGCGCGCGCGCAATCGGGTGCATTATTTCCGGCTGCGTGACCTCGGCATCAAGGCAATTCATCGCGAAACCTTTCCGGCGAGCCTCGACGTGGCGCGCCAGGCGCTGCTGCGGCTCGGTTTTGGCGCCGCCGCGACGGAGCATGCGATCGCGCTGTTCCGGCAGCACGACGAGGCTCAGCTCGAGGTGCAATACGCGGTGAAGCACGACGAGGCGAAGCTGATCCAGAGCACGAAGGAGGCGGCCGAGCAATTGCGCGAGTTGTTCGAGGCAGACAGCGCCGGACCGCTGGCGGGGTTTCCGCGGCAGCGAACCGGGGGCGGCCTGGGCCGTTCCTGAACGGCAGGGCCAGCCGCGGCGTGGGGCAGCAAACGGACTACGCACTCATGCGATATGCACTTCGATACGCGGTGAGCGGGATTGCCGCAATCCTGCTGTCGGTGTCGCTTGCCGGATATGCGGAACGGGTTCAGGCCGCCGAGGCGAAGGCGGCAAAGACGCAGGCGCGCTTCAGCCGCGGCCTGCTGTGGCGCGTGTCCAAGCCGGGCGTCGCGGCAAGCCATATATTCGGCACCATTCATATCGCGGATCCGCGCGTGCTGCTGATCCCGGACCCGGTGCTGCAGGCGCTGGCGCAGGCGAAAAGCTACGCCATGGAAATCCAGTTCAATCCGGCGGTGGAGGCGCGTTTTTTCGAGGCCGCGCAGTTCGACGACGGCCGCCGGCTCGAGCCGCTGATCGGGGCCGAGGCCTACGCCCAGGTGCAGACTAACCTGCGCCTGCGCGAGGTGCCGCAGGAGATCATTGCGCGCTTGAAGCCCTGGGCGGCGCTCGCCAATCTCACCGTCACGCCGGAGGATTACGATCGGTTCACGCTCGATCAGAAGCTGTATGCGCTGGCGCGCGCGCGGCGCCTGCGGACCTTCGGCCTGGAGAGCATCGAGGAGCAGATCGCGGTGTTCGACGGCATTCCGCTGGACACCCAGGTGGCGCTGCTCAAGCATGGCCTGGCCGAGCGCGAGTATTTCGTTGGCCTGATCGAACCTACGATCCAGGCCTGGCTTAAGCGCGATCTGGCTGCACTGCGTGCGCTGCAGGGGCGGACCGCTACACGCTTTCCGCAGATGGCGGAGCATTATCGCGCGCTGACCAGACACATCGTCGACAACCGCAGCGTGGTCATGGCGCATCGCCTGTTCATGCCCCTGCGCGAAGGAAGCGTCTTTGTCGCCATCGGCGTCGACCATTTGTACGGCGAAAAGGGCGTGCTGCGGCTGCTGCAGAAGCAGGGCTACCGGGTCACTCGGGTCTATTAGCGTCCGGGACGATAAACCCCGCTGGCGCTAGTCGTCGTGGTCGGTGTCTTTTGGCCGTAAAATGACGACATGAACAGCATCGTCATCCTGATCTCGGGCCGCGGCAGCAATATGCAGGCCATGGTCGAGGCCGGCTTGCCGGTGGCGGCGGTGATCAGCAACCGCGCCGATGCTGCGGGACTCGAGTACGCTGCCGGCCGCGGCATCGCTACCGCCATCATCGCGCACCGCGACTACGCCACGCGCGAAGCATTCGACGCGGCGCTGGTGCGGGCGATCGATGGTTTTCGCCCGGACCTGGTGGCGCTGGCCGGTTTCATGCGCATACTCACCGAGGACTTTGTGCTGCGCTACCAGGGTCGCATGCTCAACATCCATCCATCGCTGCTGCCGGCGTTCCCGGGGCTGGACACCCACGCAAGGGCGCTCGCCGCGGGGGTGAAGCTGCATGGCTGCAGCGTGCACTTCGTCACGGCCGAGCTCGATCACGGACCGATCATCATCCAGGCGGCAGTGCCGGTGCTCCCTCACGATGATGAGGTGAAGCTCGCCGCGCGCGTGTTGGCGCAGGAGCATCGCATTTACCCGCAGGCGGCGAGATGGTTTCTCGACGGGAATCTGGTCATCGAAAGCGGGGTGGTGCGCGTTAAGGGGGACCATCCGCAACAGTTGTACGCGCCGTGATCAAACCTGGACCTTATTACAATAGGATGGGATATCCCCGGAGGTGGGAGACCGAAGGTCGGGACCACCCGAAGCGGTGTGGGAGATCGAAGGTCGGGACCACCCGAAGAGGTGGGGGACTTTCCCCTCGAGAGGGATCGAGACCTTCGGGGCGCATCCCCTCGCGCTCCCCCAAGTCAGGGACCGTTGCGATAATGCTGAAACAGCCTCTTATCGCATTTGTCGCCGCTTGCCTCTATGCCGGCGTGTGCGCGGCGCAGCCGCCGCACAAAGTGAGCCTGACCTACGACGTCAGCTACAACGGCGTGGTCGCGGCGGAGTTGACCGAGGTGCTCGAGCACGATGGCAAAAATTTTTCGCTGGCCTCCGAAGGCCGCGGCAAAGGCATCGGTGCGCTGCTCTACCGCGGCGCGGCCAATCGCTCGTGCCGCGGCGAGGTCACAAGCACAGGTTTGCGCCCGCTGGAATACCGCGACCAGCGCGGCGACAAGCCGGCTGCCGTGGCCAGATTCGACTGGGTCAGAAAAACCCTGACGCAGGAGCACGACGGCAAGAACGAGACTACGAACATGGCGCCTCCGCTGCAGGACCGGCTGAGCTTTCTCTACAACTATGCCTTCCAGTCCGTGCCTGATCTCAAGCCGGGCAAGGAGATCAAGATCACGCTGACCGACGGCAAGGGCCTGACCCAATTTCAATACAACGTGGCCGGCAGGGAAGTGCTGAAGACTCCGGCAGGCGAGCTGGAAACCGTTCACCTGGTGAAGCAGCGCGACAATCAGGCGGACAGGGGCACCGAGATCTGGTTTGCCAGCGGCCGCGATTACCTGCCGGTGCGCATCCTGGTCATCGAGAAGGACGGCGTGCGCATCGACCAGGTGCTGACGCGCATCGGCAACTAGTGCCCGCCTCGCGCGCATCGATATCCTAAGGACCCGTAGCAAAATGAATTTTGCTACGGGCCGATCCAGGGGAGCATGAGGGCAGGTATCCCCTCAATTTGAAACAGGTCCTGAGCCATGCCCTTGCCGCGCCCCCTGCTGGATCACACCGTGGCCGCGCTTGCCGCCGTGCTTGAGTTCAAGCATCCGGCGGATGCGGTCGTGTCGCGTTACCTGCGCGCTCACCCCATCCTCGGCCAGCACGACCGCGCCTTCATTGCCGAGACCGTGTTCGCCGTCCTGCGCCGCCTGCGGCTGCTGGAAACGCTGACTGCGGGGCGCGATCCGCGCCGCCTGGTGCTGGCTGCGCTGACGCGGCTGCGCGGCCTGAGCCTGCGCGAACTGGATACGGCACTGAAGCCGAGGGAGCGCGACTGGCTCGCCGATCTCAAAGCGCGCGTGGAGGATGGTTCGCTTGCCGAGCGCTGCGATTTTCCCGATTGGCTGCTCGCCCGGCTGCAGCGTCAATACGGCGAAGCGGAATTGCTGGCGCTGGCGCAGAGCCTGCAGCAGAGCGCGCCCCTCGATCTGCGCGTCAACCTGCAGAAAGCCGAGCGCGAGTCGGTGCTCGCGCGCCTGGCGGCCGAGGGCATCGCCGCGCGGGCGACGCCCTATTCACCGCTGGGCGTGCGTCTGGAGGGCAAGCCGCAGATCAATCGGCACCCGCTGTTTCTCGAGGGGGCCATCGAAATCCAGGACGAGGGCAGCCAGCTCCTGTGCCAGCTGCTCGCGCCGCGCCGCGGCGAGATGGTGGCGGATTTCTGCGCCGGCGCCGGCGGCAAGACCCTGGCGCTGGGAGCGCTGATGCGCGGGAGCGGCAGGCTTTACGCCTTCGATATCTCGGAGAAGCGCCTTGCGGGCCTGAAACCGCGCCTCGCGCGCTCGGGACTTTCGAACGTGCATCCGCAATGGATTGCGAGCGAGAACGACGCGCGCCTGAAGCGTCTCGCCGGCAAGCTCGACCGCGTGCTGGTGGACGCGCCCTGCACCGGCCTGGGCACGCTGCGGCGCAATCCCGATCTCAAATGGCGCCAGGACGAACAGACACTCGCGGAGCGCCGCGCGAAGCAGGACGTCATCCTGGCTGCGGCAGCCAGGCTGGTGAAGCCGGGCGGCCTGATGCTGTACGCGACCTGCAGCCTGCTCGACGAAGAGAACGCAGAGGTGGTGGCGTCCTTTCTGGCGACGCACGCGCAGTTCGAGCTGCGGCCGGCCAACGCCGCCCTGGCGCAGCAGCGCATCGACCTCGATACCGGGGAATACCTGCGCCTTGCGCCGCACCTGCACGGCACTGACGGTTTTTTTGCGGCGCTGCTGGGGAAAAGAAAATGAGACGTGCGCTACTCGGGCTCGCTCTGTTATGCGCTTGCGCGGCCGAGGCGCAGATTCCAGCGCAGGGACCAGAGCCGTTTCAGGCCGGTCAAATGCCGCCGGTATCGTCAGTCAGCCGAACGCCGCCGGCGTTGCCGGTCAGCCAAACGCCGCCGGCGATGCCGGCGCGGGGCACGGTGCAAGTGGCGTTCACGCCCTGGGACAATGCCGAAGGCATGATCGTCGACGGCATACGCCGGGCAAAACACCAGGTCCTGGTGCAGGCCTTCAGTTTCACCAGCCGCACGCTGGCGAATGCACTGATCGCAGCCAAGAGGCGCGGCGTGGACGTACGCGTCATGGCGGACCGCGAGCAGACCTTTGGCGGCGAAGCGAGCCGCATCCCCGAGCTGGTCCAGGCTGGCATACCGGTGACGCTGGAGGTGCGCTACCAGAGCGCGCACAATAAAGTGATGGTCATCGACGCGGGCACGGCAGACGCGGCGGTCATCACCGGGAGTTACAATTGGACCTACGCTGCGCAAAGCAAGAACGCCGAGAACGTGCTGATCCTGCGCCACAACCCTGACATCGCGAATGCGTACGCCGCCAACTGGAGACGGCACTTCGCCGAGGCCTTGCCCTACGCCGAGCAATGAAAGAACCCTTCAGCAACCTGCTGCAAAAGGCCTGGATCGATGTGCACGATCCGCAGGTCGCATGGCAGATCGCGATCCTGCTCACGTGCTTCGTGCTTGCATGGGCCGCGGGCCGGGCGCTGCGCCTGGCCCGCGTCGAGGCGGACGGCATCTGGAAATTCGGCGTCGGCGGCTTGAGGCGTATTCTGTTCCCCGCCGTCGCGCTGATTCCGCTGACGGTGAGCATCAGCCTGGTCAAACAATGGATCGAGGTCGATCTGCTGCGGCTGTTCGTGCCGCTGCTCGTGTCGCTGCTGCTGGTGCGTATTTTCTTTTACTTGCTGCGCCACGTATTCGCGCGCGGCAGCATCGTGCGCACGTTCGAGAAAACCATCGCCGTTCTGGTGTGGGGGGCGCTGGTGCTGCACGTCTCCGGCCTGCTGCCGGAGGTGATCGATTATCTCGACGACATCACTTTTCATTTGGGCAAGCAGAAGCTCACGCTGTGGCTGGTGTTGCAGGGATTGTTCTGGGTCGTAATCACACTGCTCGCGGCGCTGTGGCTCTCCGGCGCCATCGAGGCGCGGCTGATGCGGGCCGATTCGCTGCACTCGAGCCTGCGCGTGGTGTTCGCGCGCCTGGCCAAGTCGCTGCTGGTCCTGCTCGCCGTGCTCATGGTCCTGCCGCTCGTTGGCATCGATCTCACGGTATTGTCGGTGTTCGGCGGCGCCATCGGCGTGGGCCTGGGTTTCGGCCTGCAGAAAATCGCCAGCAATTACGTCAGCGGTTTCATCATCCTGCTCGACCGCTCGATCCGTATCGGCGACTTGATCACGGTCGACGATTTCTATGGCGAAGTGAGAAACATCACCACGCGCTACGTGGTGGTGCGCGCACTCGACGGACGCGAGGCCATCATTCCCAACGAGATGCTGATCACCACGACGGTGCTCAACCATTCGTATTCGAACCGGAAGGTGCGGCTGGCGATCCAGGTCCAGGTCGGTTACAAGGGCGATCCGGAGCGCGCCATGCGGCTGATGGAGGAGGCGGCGAGCAAGCACCAGCGCGTGCTCGCCGACCCGCAGCCAAAGGCGTTCCTGGCGCGTTTTGCCGACAGCGGTATCGAGCTAGAACTGGGAATCTGGATCGGCGATCCCGAGATCGGCATGCTCAACATCCGCTCCGAACTCAACCTCGCTATCTGGCGCGCTTTTCAGGAAGCAGGTATCGAAATTCCGTACCCGCAGCGGGAAGTGCGGGTTTTGTCCGGCGCAGACGGTGTCCGCGGCTGATTCAAGGCGCCGCGACCTCGGCCGACAGCGTTAGCAAAATACCCCATTGCGGTATGTCGCAATTGACGTAGAATTCCGACCCACTTCGCAAACTTGATGGAGATTTAATGCTTTTTTCGGGGGTATTGGATTTGCCCTGGTGGGGCCTGGTCATCGTGACCCTGGTGCTGACGCATATCAGCGTCGTGGCTGTAACCATTTTCCTGCATCGCCACCAGGCCCACCGTGCGCTGGACCTGCACCCGCTAGCCAGCCATTTCTTCCGTCTCTGGCTGTGCTTGACCACCGGCATGGTGACCAAGGAGTGGGCCGCCGTCCATCGCAAACATCACGCCAAATGCGAGACCCGGGATGATCCCCACAGCCCGCAGATTTACGGTATCAATCGCGTGCTCTGGGGCGGGGTGTTCCTGTACGTCAAGGAAGCCCACAACAAGCAGACCCTAGAGCGCTACGGTCATGGCACGCCGAACGACTGGCTCGAGCGCAATGTCTATAGCAACCGTGCCAAGATCGGGCTGGTCGTCATGGGGCTGATCAACGTCACCCTGTTCGGCTTGGTGCCGGGCCTGGTGATGCTGGCGGCACAGATCGCATGGATCCCTTTCTGGGCTGCGGGCGTGATCAATGGCATCGGCCACTATTGGGGTTACCGCAACTGGTCCAGCGCCGACGCCAGCACCAATATCTTTCCCTTGGGCATTCTGATTGGCGGCGAGGAGTTGCACAACAACCACCACGCCTTCGGCTCATCGGCCAAACTCTCCAACAGATGGTACGAGTTCGACATCGGCTGGATGTATATCCGTATCCTCGAAATGCTGGGGCTGGCGCAAATCAAGAAGATCGCGCCCAGACCGCGATTCACCCAAGCCAAGCCGGTTGCCGATTTTGATACGCTGCAGGCCGTGATCACTTACCGTTATGATGTGCTGGCGAAATACGCCAAGTCGCTCAAGAACACCTACGCCGAGGAATTGCGCGCTCTGCGCGGCTTTGCGCCGCAGGACGCGAAATTGCTGAAGGGACTGAGGCGCTGGCTTAATCGCGACGAGAAGCAGTTATGCGGCGAAGAACGCGCCAGGCTGGCGGAGGCGCTGGCCAAGTGCGAGAAGCTGTCGACGGTCTACACGATGCGTACGGAACTGGTGGCGCTGTGGGAGCGTTCCAATGCCTCGCGCGAGCAG
>JADGRR010000126.1 GCA_017880745.1 Burkholderiales bacterium | reverse complement strand
TGGGCGCCGAGGCAGTGGCCCAGCACCGGCACTTCCTGCTCCACCGCGGCGCGAATCAGCTGCAGCGTCCCGGGGATCCAGGGCAGATCGTCGTTGACGCTCATCGGACCGCCCATGAAAGCGAGCCCGGAAAATTCGCCCGCACAGGCAGGCACCGCGTCGCCGGCATCGATTTGCACCAGCTTCCAGGAAATGCGATGCCGTTCGAGGAATGTGGCAAAATAGCCCGGACCCTCGCTCGGGCTGTGACGCAATATGGCGACCGGTTTCATGGGAGAGTCCCGCATGGATTACGACAAAACTTTTGGCCTAAGCGCCGGTTACGGCATGCGGGTATGCATCCCCGCATGCTCCGCTAAGTCTGGAACTATTGCAGTCATTCTGCAACAACTCCTAAGAGCGCATTTCAAAATGAGGGGATACATTCCCTCATACTCCACTAGATCAGGGGCCATTTCGGCATTTCTGAAATGGTCGCCAACTACCGGATACAAGAATGGGGCGCGCCCCATTTTATATCCCCCAAGCCGGAAACCCGTTGCGATCATGTTGCATCGGCTTTCATGGGTTGCGGCGCTGGCGCTGCTCGCGCCGCCGGCATTCGCCGCCGACGTCACCCTGGTCGGTCTGATCGGCGCCAAAGCCATCGTCGTCATCGACGGTGGGGCACCGCGCACACTGGCGCCGGGGCAGAAGACCGCCGAAGGCGTGGTGTTGCTCGGCACCGAGAAAGAAGCCGCCAACTTCGAAATCGACGGCAAGAAACGCACGCTGCACATGGGGCAGGCCTATTCCGCCGCCGCCCGCGGCGGCAGGCAAAATGTAACCCTCAGCGCCGATCCGCGCGGACATTTCGTCACCATGGGTTCGATCAATGGCGGCAGCGTGCGCTTCCTGGTCGACACCGGCGCGACGCTCGTCGCCCTGCCCGCCGCCGAAGCCAGGCGCCTCGGGATCAATTACTTGCAGGGCCAGCGCGGGCAGGTGCAGACCGCCAACGGCTCGGCCGTGGCCTACCGCGTCAAGCTCGATACGGTAAGACTCGGCGACATCGAGGTCAACAACGTGGATGCGGTGGTGAGCGAGGGCGACACCATGGGCATGGCCCTTCTGGGCATGAGCTTTCTCAACCGCATGGAAATGAAACGCGACGGCGAGAGCATGACGCTGACCAAGCGTTACTGAGTACCGTCGCATGCGACGAGCGGACTTGCGCGCCCGCGGGCGCCAACCGGGTTAACGGCGGGGGCGCCGCGACAGGCATTACTTTATTTTCTTGTCTTTCTCTATCAGCGCATAGGCTGAATGGTTGTGAATGGACTCGAAATTCTCCGACTCCACCACGTACCAATCGATGCGCTCATCCTTGTTGAGCACCGCGGCGACATCGCGCACCATGTCTTCGACGAACTTGGGATTGTCGTAGGCACGCTCGGTGACGAATTTTTCGTCCGGGCGCTTGAGCAAGCCGTACAGCTCGCACGAAGCCTCCTTCTCGACCACGTCCAGGATGTCCTCGATCCAGACGAATTCGTTGGTGCGCGCGGTGACCGTCACGTGCGAGCGCTGATTGTGCGCGCCGTAGGCGGAAATCTTCTTCGAGCAGGGGCACAGGCTGGTCACCGGCACCAGGACCTTCATGGTGAAACGGTGTTTGCCCTGATCGACGTCGCCGATGAAAGTCACCTCGTAGTCCATCAGGCTCTCGACCTTCGATACCGGCGCCGCCTTGTTGACGAAATAGGGGAAACTCATCTCGATGTGGCCCGACTGCGCCTCGAGCTTTTCCATCATCTCGCCCAGCATGCGCTTGAACGTATCGACCGAGATCTCGCGCTCGTGCGCGTTGAGTATCTCGACGAAGCGTGACATGTGCGTGCCCTTGAAATGGTGCGGCAGGCGCACGTACATGTTGAAGTTGGCTATGGTGTGCTGCACGCCACCGGAACGCTCGCTCACCTTTACCGGATGACGGATAGACTTGATGCCGACCTGGTCGATGGCAAGCCGGCGCGTGTCCTGCAAACTTTGAACGTCAGCAATGGCTAGAGGATCACGGATGTTCATCAAAGAACCCTTCCTAATGATGGTCTGAACAAGAGGGCCGCGGGAAGGGGTGGGGCCCTTCCCTTCCCACCCTGCCCCTTGTCCCCCGAGGGGACTTTCCCTTCAAGGGGATCGAGACCTTCGGGGCGTAATTCCCGAAGTCAGAAGAAGCCCTGATCGCGTCACGGATTTGATCAGCGCTTCCCCGATACAGCCGCAGCGCAAGCGCCGCATCAACCAGGCGATTTTAACACGATACCCGCGCGCGCCCGGCGCTCAAGCGCCCAGACGCGATCGTATTGCGGAGAGCAGCCCGGCCTTGTCCAACCCGACCGCAGCCAGCTGCAGGCCGCTATCGCCGTGGTCGATGAACTTGTCGGGCAGGCCCAGGTGCAGCAGCGGCCGCGTAACCCCTGCGGCGGCAAGACATTCAGCCACTGCACTGCCGGCTCCGCCCATCACCGTACCTTCTTCGACCGTCACCAGCAGTTCATGCTCCCCGGCCAGTTGTCTGACCAGCTCTTCGTCCAAGGGCTTTACGAAGCGCATGTTGACGACGGTGGCGTCGAGCGCTTCGGCGGCATCGAGCGCGGCCTTGAGCATGCTGCCGAACGCGAGGATCGCGACCCCGGCTCCGCGCCGGCGCAGTTCGCCCTTTCCTATTGGCAGCGCCTGCATCTCCTTCCTGATCTCGACTCCGGGACCGGCGCCGCGCGGATAGCGTACCGCCGCCGGCGTGCTCATCCCGAATGCGGTATAGAGCATCTGCCGGCACTCGTTCTCATCGGCGGGCGTCATTACCGTCAGATTGGGAATGCAGCGCAGGTAGGCGAGATCGTACGCACCGTTGTGCGTGGCGCCGTCGGCGCCGACCAACCCGGCGCGGTCGAGCGCGAACATCACCGGCAGATTCTGGATCGCCACGTCGTGGATCAGCTGGTCGTAAGCGCGCTGCAGAAAAGTCGAATAGATCGCCACCACCGGCTTCATGCCCTCGCAGGCCAGCCCCGCGGCAAAGGTCACCGCATGCTGTTCAGCGATGCCGACGTCGAAATAGCGCTCCGGGTATTCCTGCGCGAAACGCACCAGGCCCGAGCCTTCGCACATCGCCGGGGTGATGCCGATCAGACGCTTGTCCAGCGCGGCCATGTCGCACAGCCAGTCGCCGAAAATCTGCGTGTAGGAAGGCTTGCCGCCCGGTTTGCCGCCGACGATGCCGGCGTCGGGCTGAAACTTGGAAACACCGTGGTAGAGCACCGGATCGACTTCGGCCAGTTTGTAACCCTGGCCCTTCGTGGTCACCACATGCAGGAACTGCGGGCCTTTCAGCTCGCGGATGTTTTTCAGCGTCGGGATCAGCGAGTCCAGATCGTGGCCGTCGATCGGACCGATGTAGTTGAAGCCGAACTCCTCGAACATGGTGGAAGGCACCACCATGCCCTTGGCATGCTCCTCGACGCGCTGAGCCAGTTCCCACAGCTGCGGCACCTTGCCCAATACGCGCTCGCTCGCCTTGCGCGCCGCCCCATACAGCCCGCCCGAGAGCAAGCGCGCCAGGTATTTGTTGAGCGCGCCCACCGGCCGCGAGATCGACATATCGTTGTCATTCAGTACGACCAGCAGGTCGGTGTCCAGGACGCCTGCATTGTTCAGGGCCTCGAAAGCCATGCCGGCCGACATGGCGCCGTCGCCGATGATCGCCACCGCGCGGCGGTGTTCGCCTTGCAGTCTGGCCGCCTGGGCCATGCCCAGCGCCGCGGAAATGGAGGTACTGGAGTGCGCCGTGCCGAAAGTGTCGTATTCGCTTTCCGCGCGCCGCGGAAAGCCGGAGATGCCGCCGAGCATGCGCAGCCTGGCCATGGCCTCGCGCCGCCCGGTGAGAATCTTGTGCGCGTAGGTCTGGTGGCCCACGTCCCACACCAGCCGGTCGTTGGGGGTATCGAACACGTAATGCAGCGCGATGGTAAGTTCCACCGTGCCGAGATTCGACGACAGATGCCCGCCGGTCTGGCTCACCGACTCGATGATATAGGCGCGCAACTCCTCCGCCAGTTGCCCGAGTTGGCGCCGCTCCAGCGCGCGCAACTCCGCCGGACTGTTGATGGTCTTCAGCAGCGCGTACATCGCCGGGTCGGATTCCTTCGGTTCAATTTGCTGCTTGCCCGGCAGCTCCTGGGCGCGATCTCTGTTCACTTTGCTCTTTACGAAAGAAGTATTGGGACTAGAACTTCCGCAGCACGATGAAGTCCGCCAGATCGTGCAGGCGTACGGCCGTTGCGCCGAAGGAGGAGAGCGCCGCATGCGCCTCGGCGCGCAATTCCTCGGCCAGCGCGCGCGCATCCGCCAGCCCCAGTATGCTGACATAAGTGGGCTTTTCGTGCGCGGCGTCTTTGCCGGCGGTCTTGCCAAGGGTGGCGGTGCTGGCATCGCAATCGAGCACGTCATCCACCACCTGGAACGCGAGACCGACCGTCTTGGCATAGTGTTCCAGCCGGCCGAGCTGCTTTGCGTCCAGGCCGTGACCGCAGCGCGCGCCCAACACCACCGCGGCGCGGATCAGCGCTCCAGTCTTGTGGATATGCATGAACTCGAGCTCGGGCAGGCTGAGCCGCTTTCCCACGCACGCGAGGTCGATGGCCTGGCCGCCGGCCATGCCGCGCGAGCCGCTCGCCACTGCCAGGATTTTCAGCATCTCGATCTGCGCGTCGGGCCGGTCGGCAACGACATGTTCGGCCAGAATCTGAAACGCCAACGGCTGCAGCGCGTCGCCCGCCAGCAGCGCGGTGGCCTCGTCGAACTCGACGTGGCAGGTACGCTTGCCGCGGCGCAGAACGTCGTTGTCCATGCACGGCAGATCGTCGTGCACCAGCGAATAGGCGTGGATCATCTCGACCGCGGCGGCCACGACTTCGACCCGCGCCGGATCGGCCTCGGTCAACTCGCCTGCGGCGAACGCGAGCAGTGGCCGCACGCGTTTCCCGCCGCCGAGCACGGCATAGCGCATGGCCCGGTGCAGGCGCTCGGGCACGGTTTCGGAGGCCGGCAGAAAGCGCTGCAATGCAGCTTCCATGCGCGCCTGGATCGTCCCCATCCAGGCGACGAAATCACTTGTCTTGTTCGGCACCGGGGAAGGCTTGCAGAGTGTTGGCTTCCAGTACCTGCACTTGCTGCTGGGCCTGGGCGAGTTTGGCCTGGCAGTACTGCGCAAGTTCCAGGCCGCGCTTGTGCGCGGCCAGGGACTGCTCCAGGGAGAGTTGTCCCGATTCCATCCCAGCGACGAGTTTCTCCAATTCGGCCAGCGCGGCCTCGAAGCTGAGGGACTCGCCGCCCGCGGAGGCTGGCTTGGGCGATTTGGGCATGATCGGAATAAAACCTTATAAAACGAGAAAATAGCTGAACTCGACCCTGCCAGTCAAATGAAAAACACGGTAAAATCCTGAAATATTGGCCTTTTGCCGACTGCCTTATTGTGCCCCACGCGAGTCAAGCGAGGTTAGTTAAATAATGTCCGATATTGCCGACCCCTCGACACTCAAACAAAGCAGCCCGCAGCTTCCCGTCTCCTGGTATTTCGAGCAGCAGATGCTGGAACTCGAGCAGAAACTGCTGTTCCAGAGCGGTCCTGGTTACATCGGCCACGAACTGATGGTGCCGAACGTCGGCGACTATCACACCCTGGCGTGGATGGATCATGCCAAGGTGCTGGTCAGGAACCCGCAGGGGGTCGAGCTTTTGTCCAACGTCTGCCGCCACCGGCAGGCCGTCATGCTGGAAGGCCGGGGCAATGCCCGGAACATCGTTTGTCCGCTGCACCGTTGGACCTATGACACGCGCGGCGCGCTGCTGGGCGCGCCCCACTTTCCCGACAACCCCTGCCTCAATCTGCACAAGACCCCGCTGCAGAACTGGAACGGGCTGCTGTTCGCCGGCAGGCGCAATGTCGCCGAAGATCTCGGCAGGCTGAAGGAGAGAGCCGATCTCGATTTTTCCGGCTACATGCTCGACCGGGTACATGTCCACGAGTGCAATTACAACTGGAAGACCTTCATCGAAGTCTACCTTGAGGACTACCACGTCGTGCCTTTCCATCCTGGTCTGGGCAATTTTGTCACCTGCGACGACCTCGAATGGCAGTTCGGCGAGCGCCACTCGGTGCAAACCGTGGGCCTCAACAAGCGTCTGTCCAAGCCCGGCACGACGACCTATGCGCGCTGGCACAAAGCAGTGCTCGATTACTACCAGGGCGAGGTTCCGCCCCATGGCGCGATCTGGCTTACGCTCTACCCGAACATCATGATCGAGTGGTATCCGCACGTGCTGGTGGTGAGCACGCTGCACCCGCGCGGACCGCAATCGACCACCAATGTCGTCGAGTTCTACTATTCCGAAGACGTGGTGCTGTTCGAGCGCGAATTCGTCGAGGCCGAGCAGGCCGCTTACTGGGAAACCGCGATCGAGGACGATGAGATTGCGTTGCGCATGGACCGCGGCCGCAGGGCGCTGATGCAACAGGGCATCAGCCAGGTTGGCCCGTATCAGTCGCCGATGGAAGACGGCATGCTGCATTTCCACGAATACCTGCGGCGCGAGCTGGGGAAACCAGCCTGATGCCCCGGCAACAGCGCCGCGCCGGCAACGCTGGCCGCAACCAAAGAGGAATAATGAATTCGCATCCCCACGGCGGAGACCCGCAATGATCGCCATCGACCGCAGCGGCAAGCTGGTCACCGTGACCGTGCTCGGCGAGTTCGTGCTCGCCGACTACAAGGAGTTCGAGGACATGGTGCGCTCGACCCAGGTAGCGGGCGGCAAGGTTAATCTGCTGATCGACCTGCGTCAGATGGCGGGCTTCACTCTCGACGTGGCCTGGGAGGACATCAAATACACCCGCAGCCATCCCGATGATTTCGACAAGATCGCGGTCGTAACCGAGAGCGAGTGGGTGATCTGGAGCGCCTGGCTGTCGCAGATGTTCATCAATGCCGACCTGCAGGTGTTTGACGACGGCGAGGAAGCGCGCGGCTGGCTGGAACAGGAAGACGCGGGCGAATGATATCCATGCCGCACACCACTGTGATCAGCACCACGCAGCTTGCGTCGCACCTCGATGATCCGGCGTGGGTGGTGTTCGACTGCCGCCACGACCTCGCCAACCCGGACTCCGGTGCGCGAGCGTACGCGACGGCGCACATCCCGGGCGCGCGCTTCCTGCATCTGGACCGCGATCTCTCCGCACCAACGACCGGAACGAACGGCCGCCATCCCCTGCCCGATCCGCAGGCGTTCATGCGCACGCTGGGGGCCGCGGGCGTGAACTCGAGCAAGCAGGTCGTCGCCTACGACGCGCAAACGGGAGTATATGCAGCGCGGCTGTGGTGGATGCTGCGCTGGCTCGGCCACGAAAACGTCGCGGTGCTCGACGGCGGCTACGCCAAATGGACGTCTGAAGCCCGTCCGGTCACAGGCGCCCCGCCCCAACCAGCACCGGCGCGATTTAGCGGCCGGCCGCGCGCCATATCGGTCGATGCCGATGAGGTTCTGGGGGCGATCGGCCGGCCCGGGCGCGTCCTCATCGACGCGCGCGCCCCCGAGCGTTACCGCGGCGAGAACGAAACGCTGGACCCGGTGGGCGGCCGCATCCGCGGCTC
>JADGRR010000125.1 GCA_017880745.1 Burkholderiales bacterium | reverse complement strand
ACGCCGCCGCGCAGTCAGGCGAGCGCTAGCTCCACTGACGCGGCGGCGGATGGCGGGCCCTCTAGCCGGCCGCGCGCTTGCGTGCCTTGACCGTCTTGGCAGCGGTCTTCGCAGCGGTCTTGGCGCTGGTCTTGGCGGCCGTCTTGGCCGCGGGTTTGATTGCCTTGACCTCGGCGGGCTCTGCCGCGGCCTTGCCGGGCTTGGCCACGCGCGGTGCGAACTCGAAGCCGACCTTGCCGTCTGCGCCGCGCACCAGGAAGGCTGAGAAAGGCCGGCCTTTCTTGGATATGAAACGGTGCAGCAGATCCGTGCGGCCGGTGGCGAGCAGTTTCTGCATCTGCTCGCGCTCGATCGGCCGCTGCAGGATGATGCGGCCGGAGCGGAAGTCGCAGCTCTTTTCCGGGCCCAGGCTTTTCTCGCACACATAAGCCATCGGCTGCTCGAACACCCGTGCTGAACACTTCGGACAAGGGCCGAGCGGCTCGAGGCCGGAAAAATCTGGCGCTTCGTCGGACCCATCGTTCGACTGCCCGAAATCAAATTCCGCCTTGAATTCGGGCGACAGCCGCACCACCGCCGCAAAAGGCTTGCCCATGCGGCTGCGAAAGCCCTGTACCGGACCAATGCTGTTCTTGGCGATCAATTCCTCGATTTCCTCCGGCGCGAACTCTCGGCTGGAGACGACTTTCCAGATGTTGAAATCGCAGGCCTGGCACTGGAACTTGCGGTAGTTCTCCTGCACCGTGCCGCCGCATTTCGGGCACGGCGCCTTGAGCGTAAGGAACGCGGTGTCGGGAATATCGCCGTTCTTGATCGCGGAAACCAGTTCGCGCGTGGCCTCGACGATATGGTCCATGAACACTGTTCGGTCGAGCTCGCCGTGCTCCATCTGCTTCAGCTTGAATTCCCAGTCGCCGGTGAGCTCGGGCGAGGTGAGTTCGGTAATGCCGAAGTGGCCGAGCGCGAATATGAGCGAGAATGCCTTCGGCGTGGGCACGAGTTCGCGCCCGTTGCGATGAACGTAGTCCTCGAAAATAAGGCCCTCGATCACGGCTGCACGGGTGGCCGGCGTGCCCAGGCCCTTCGCGCTCATCGCCGCGCGCAATTCCTCGTCCTCGACCAGTTTGCCCGCGCCCTCCATGGCCGAGAGCAGCGTCGCCTCGGAAAAGCGCGCCGGCGGCTTGGTCTGGTTGGCCTTGACTTCGACCTCGGTCGTCTTGACCTTCTCGCCTTCGGTGATCGCGACCATCAGCGCGTCGTCTTTTTCGACGTCGCGGCCGTAGATTGCGAGCCAGCCCGGCTTCACCATCACCCGGCCCTCGCTCCTGAACGGCTCGCCTTCGACGCGCGTGATGCGCGTGGTGACCAGGAACTCGGCTGCCGGGAAGAACACCGCGAGGAAGCGCTTCACCACCATGTCGTAGAGCTTGCCCTCGGCATCGGACAGATTGCCCGGCGCCTGCAGCGTGGGGATGATGGCGAAGTGATCAGAGATCTTGGAGTTGTCGAAAATGCGCTTGCTCGGCTTGACCCAGCCTTCCTTCAGCACCTGGCGCGCGAATGGGGCATACGCCGCGACGCCCTCGCTCTTGTCCTTGCCCTTGGCTTTGCCGGCGAGCATTTCCATGGTCGACTTGACCGTCGGCAGATAGTCTTCCGGCAGCGCGCGCGCATCAGTACGCGGGTAAGTCAGCACCTTGTGCTTTTCGTACAGCGCCTGCGCCAGCGACAGCGTGGTGCGTGCGGAAAAACCGAAGCGTCCGTTGGCTTCGCGCTGCAGACTGGTCAGATCGAACAGCAGCGGCGAAATCTGGGTGGTCGGCTTCGCCTCTTCGGTGGCGATCCCTGGCTTGCCCTCGCATTTCTTGCGCAAGGCCTCGGCGCTCGCCGCGTCCCACAAGCGCTCGGGCTTGGCTTCGGCGTCCTCTTCCTTCGCCGCCTTGGCGAACTTCTCGTCGAACCAGCGCCCGCTGTAGCTGCCGGCGACGGCGGCGAAGCCAGCATGCACTTCCCAGTAGTCGCGCGACACGAACTTGCGGATGCGATCCTCGCGCTCGACCAGAATGGCCAGCGTCGGCGTCTGCACCCGGCCAACGGTGGTCTTGTAGAAGCCGCCCTCTTTGGAATTGAACGCGGTCATGGCACGCGTGCCGTTGATGCCCACCAGCCAGTCGGACTCCGATCGGCACACGGCGGCATCGGCGAGGGGCAGCATCGACTTGTCGCTGCGCAGACCTTCAAAGCCGTCGCGGATCGAGCCCTGGGTCATCGATTGCAGCCACAGCCGCTGGATCGGCTTCTTGTTGCCGGCGTGCTGCATGATGTAGCGGAATATCAGCTCGCCTTCACGTCCCGCGTCGCAGGCGTTGATGACGCCGGTGACGTCCTTGCGTTTGAGCAGTTTCAGCAGCAGCTTGAGCCGGTCCTCGGTCCGCTCGATCGGCTTCAGGCCGAAGTGCGGCGGGATCACCGGCAGGTTCGCGAATGACCACTTGCCGCGTTTGACTTCTACGCCTTCCGGGGCGACGAGCTCGAGCAAATGGCCGATGGCCGACGACAGCACATACTCCTCGCTCTCGAAATAGTCGCCGTGCCGGGTGAAGCCGCCGATTGCGCGCGCAATGTCGGTGGCGACGGAAGGCTTTTCAGCAATGATGAGTTTCTTGGCCATGAGGTTCTGTCAGCGCGCGGACGCGCGCTCGTAAACTCGGTCGCGCGCGATGTCGGTGGCGAAGGAAAGCTTCTCTGCAATGATGAGTTTCTTGGCCATAGGGTTCCGTCAGCGTGCGGTGTCGTTCGCAACTGCGGGTTTTTCGGTGCTGGTCAGTCTCTTGGTCATAGTGTGCCCGGACTCGCGCGTGCCGGCTCAACCAATGTTGGTCTGCACCCCAGCGCAAGCCGCAGCATGATAAATGCAAACGGGATGGCGAAGCAAGAAGACACGGCGATGCGCCGTGACAAACTTCCGCGAAACAGGGACTTAACAGGCTGTCGAAATTCGCTTTCCGGGCGGAACAAAATGCGTGTAGCCAAGACTGTATCAGAGGGAAGCGAATTTCGGCAGCCTCTGAAATGGCGGACATAAAAGGGGGCGTGCCCCCCCTTTTGCAACACCCTGCTGGACTGCTGTAGCGGCCCTAGTGCATGAGCAATTGCGCGCGATCGGAGAGCAATTCTTCCAGGATGAGCGAATCGATCGAATGCTGTTGGCTCCACAGAACCATCAGCACGATCACCTTCAATTTCTCGATGCTGACACTGTCTTCCGACAACGCCATGGCACGCTCGATGATGATCTCGCGCAACAGCGGCGTTAGTACTTTCGCGCCCTCGAGGAAGGCGAGGAATCCACGCCCTTCGACACCCAGCTTGGTGGCTTCCACTTCGGCATAGCCGCGGAACGCCGTGCTCTCAGCGAGAGAGTCGGGAAGCGTGCTGGCCTCGGCCGAGGAAAGCCCCTGCAGCCAGGCGAGCGCGTCGCTGATGTCGTCGTGCTCGAAGCCGGCGGCAGTAAGCTTGCGCGCCAGCGCATCTTGGTCGGGATAAAGGTCAGCCTGGTAGTAGTTTTCGAACAGGTAGACGAGGATGTCGAACATTCTTGTAGGCGGCCCGTTAGGGAAATTTCAGACTGGTTGCGTTGCGGGGGAGGCGCGCCGCTCGTGCGAGCAAGACCAAAGCGCTGCGAGGACTAGGGACCATCAATATTACCGCTCCTGATAGTCGAGATACCTCAATCGGAGCCTCTCTAGGAGGTTCTCTGGTACAGCCCGCCGGGCAGGCCCGCGACCTTGCCGTCGAGCTCAAGTTGCAACAGCATGGCCGATACCGCGTCCGCAGTCAAGCCGCTTCTCGCGCACAGCGTGTCGATATCACAGGGATCGTAGCCCAAGTGTGCAAGCATGCCGGTGACCGCCGGATCCGCGGCGGCAGGCGGCACTGCAAACCCTTTCATTCCCAGCTCCTGCAGCAGATCCTGCGCGCTTTCCACCAGTTTTGCGCCTTGCTTGATCAGCGCGTGGCAGCCCTTCGCGTGGGGCGAGTGTATCGATCCGGGAATGGCGAACACCTCGCGCCCCTGCTCGGCGGCAAGCCGGGCGGTGATGAGCGAGCCCGAGGCGAGCGCCGCCTCGACCACCAGGCAGCCGCGTGTAAGGCCCGAGATGACGCGATTGCGTCGCGGAAAATTGCCGCCATGAGGTGGCGTGCCGAGCGAAAATTCGCTTACGATCAGCCCCTCGCGGGCGATGCGCTCACCCAGCGCCCGGTTGCGTTGCGGATAGAGAATGTCGGCGCCGGTGCCGAGCACCGCGATGGTGGAGCCCGCCCCCTCCAATCCGCCGCGGTGCGCCGCGGCGTCTATGCCCAGCGCCAGTCCGCTGACGATGGTGAGTCCGGCGGCGCTGAACGCGCGAGCAAACTGTTCCGCGTTGCTTATCCCCTGGGGCGTGGCGTTGCGGCTGCCGACCACGGCAAGACCTGGGCGCGCGAGCAACTCGCGCCGGCCATGCAAGTACAGCAGAGCAGGCGGATCCGGGGTTTCGAGCAGCGGCTGCGGATAATCACCGTCCGCAAGCGTGAGGACGGCATGGCCGTCCACCGCGGCCCATTCTAGGGCGGCACCGACCGCATGAGAGTCAAGATCAGAGAGTATGCGCCCCGCAATCTCGTCGGAAACGATTCTTGCGAGCGCGCCGCGGCCGGCGGCCAGAACCTGCTGTGGCAGACCGAAGGCGGCGAGAAGTCGCCTCAGGCTTTGGCCGCCCAGCCCCGGCACCAGGCTGAGCTTGATCCACGCAGCGAGCTCAGCGTCCTGCTGCATTGTGTTCTGCGTTGGCCAAATTGGGGGGGTTACGACGGGTAGGTCCCCTTTTCCTTACTGCGTGTCAGGGGGTGGTCACCACATCGTCGATCAGCACCGGGCGACTCGCCGACATCACCAAGGCGTAGGAAACCCGGTCGAAGGTGCGAAATACGAAGACGACGCCGTAACGCTCGTCAGGCAGCTTGGTCGTCTCGATCTTGTCGGCGCCGAACCATTTGCGGCTCGGCGTTCTGTCCTCGGCGATGCGGCCCAGGCGCAGAAGGGCGAGCACATGGCCGGGCTCGAGTCCATCACTCCGGCCCTTGTTGAGTGTGACGACGCTTTGCGGACCGGTCTCGCGCAGTCCGCCGCGGGTGGCGATGATACGGCCATTGATCGGCGCAGTGGGCGCATGCGGCGCGTAGTTGTTGAGCGTGATCGGTCCGGCGGCGACCAGCCGGTCGCCCTTGCCGATCTCCTGCTGGGCGGCGAAGATTTCTATGGTTGCTGGATCGCCGGTTTTAGTCACCCTGCTGTCGCCGAGAAACACGGCTTCGTAGCCGAGCGTCTTCTGGCTTTCAGGATCGATGAGGGGCTTGCCTGGGCGATAGATCTGCCACAGGCTGTCGAGTTTCGCGTCTTTGATGCCACTGACATAGGCGACGTCACCCGCACCCAGATAGACGCGGTCGGCCTGCGCGGCGACGATGCGCGGCGCCAGGTCCAGGCCATCGGGCTCGATCACCAACGGCCGCGACAGGAAAGGTTCGATAACCCTGGGCGGAATGCTGGGAATGGCCTGCTTGCTGGTGTCTTCGGAGCGCACGCGCGGCGACAATCTGACAGTGTCCCCCGTACCCCTGCTGCCCATCCTAAGTTCGGGCAGTAGCCCGGAGCGGTCGAGCACAATGACATCGCCCGGGTAGATCCAGTGCGGGTTCTTGATCTCGTCCCGGTTCAGTCTCCATAATTCCGGCCAGCGCCACGGATCCTTGAGAAACTTTCCGGCAATGCCCCACAGCGTGTCGCCGGGCACAACGACGTAGCGATCCGGCACGTTGTCCTGCAGCTTGACATCCGGTCGCTGCTGCGCCATGAGGGACGTAGCCGCGAGTGTCGCGGCCAGCATGGCGGATATGATAGACTTGCGCATAGGAGCCTCGAACCTATCTAAATAGAGGGCTGAATCATATAAAGTCTAGCACGCTTTTTACAGACTTCATTAAATTTAGCACCTAATCCGTTCAATTAGCAAGTTTTTATGTCTCGCCTGCACATCCTGCGCTATCCCGATCCCCGCTTGCACAAAATTGCAGCGCCGGTGGAGGAAGTAAATGAAAGCATTCGCACCCTGATCGCCGACATGGCCGAAACCATGTACGCCGCGCCTGGCGTCGGCCTTGCTGCCACCCAGGTGAACGTGCACAAACAGGTGGTCGTCATTGACGCATCGGAAACGCGCGATAAACTTGTGACGCTGATCAATCCTGAACTCGTCGCCGCCACCGGCGTAGCCGATTGCGAAGAGGGCTGCCTGTCGGTGCCCGGCATATACGAGAAGATCGCGCGTGCCGAGCATATCGTAGTACGCGCGCTGGGGCCGGACGGCCAGAGTTTCACCATGGAGGCGGAAGGCCTGGTTGCCGTGTGCATCCAGCACGAGATGGACCATCTGAAGGGCCTAGTGTTCGTCGAGTATCTGTCGCGCCTGAAGCAGACCCGCATCCGAGCGAAGATGCTTAAGCAGCAGCGCCAGAGCGCGTAATTCTCCGGCCGACTCCGCGCCGATGCGCCTTATTTTCGCCGGCACTCCCGAGTTCGCCGCGCGCTCTCTGGCGGCGCTCGTGCGCGCGGGGCATGACATCGCGCTGGTGCTTACCCAACCGGACAGGCCGGCTGGCCGTGGGCTTAGACTCGAGCCGAGCGCGGTAAAAGCGCTGGCGCAGGAACGCGGTCTGGCGCTGTTTCAACCCGCCAGCTTGAAAGACGAGGAGACGCACGCGCGCCTGCGCGCGCTCGGCGCCGACGCCATGGTGGTCGCGGCCTACGGACTGATTCTGCCAGAGCCGGTGCTCGCTATAGCGCGCCTCGGCGCAATCAATATTCACGCTTCACTGCTGCCGCGCTGGCGCGGCGCGGCGCCAATCCAGCGCGCCATCCTCGCCGGCGACACGCGCACCGGCATCTCCATCATGCACATGGACCGGGGCCTGGATACCGGTCCGGTACTAGCCGCCGAGTCGTTGCCGATCGCGGCAGACGACACCAGCGCGAGCCTGCACGACAAGCTGGCCGAGCTCGGCGCGCGCCTGATCGTGACCGTTCTTGCCCAACTCGAGCATACCCGGCTCAACCCGCAGCCGCAGCCGGAAGCGGGCGCAAGCTACGCCGCAAAGATCACCAAGGCGGAAGCCGAAATCGACTGGAGCGAGGCCGCACCCATCATCGAGCGCAAGGTGCGGGCGTTCAATCCCGTGCCCGGCGCGTCAACGACAATCGACGGCACCGGACTGAAAATCTGGCGCGCTCGCGTGAACACAGCGGAGGGCGCGCCCGGCACGATACTGGAGGCCGGCGCCGCGGGCATCGTCGTCGCCTGCGGCACCGAGGCACTGTGCGTACTGGAGTTGCAGCGCGCGGGCGGCAAGAGACTGGCGGCGGCGCAGTTCCTCGCGGGCTTCCCGCTCGCCGCGGGGGAGCGGCTTGAATTTTCCGCGAAGACCACCATCTAACAAGCTGTTGAACGACTGGCTTCATCAGCGAATTGCGCATGACCGTCAACTGGCTTCACGCTCAACAGTCGCTGCTTTTACTTCCCCTGCAGCGCCCGCGCCTTTTCCAGATGGCTGGTGATCACCGGAACCAGCGTCGCGGCAAAGCTGTGCACCGCGCCAGAGTCAGGACCGC
>JADGRR010000124.1 GCA_017880745.1 Burkholderiales bacterium | reverse complement strand
GGCCTGGCCGCGGCGCACCCACAGGTTGGTGACTTTGCCGCACCGCATGCTTTCCCGAAGACGCTTGAATAGGTGTCGGCGTCGAAGCCGACGTGCAGCGTGCCGTCCAGGTCCATGACGGGCCGCTTGATGACGCTGGGCTTATCCAGCATCAGCGCGCTTGCCGCCGCGGCCGAATTAACGTCCTCGCGTCGCGCCTGCGGCAGCTGCTTCCAGGTCGTGCCCCTGCGATTGATGAGATCCGTCCATTCCACTTGCTGCAGCCAGCCGGCAAGCAAACCCGGGGTGACGCCGTGCTGTTTGAAATCGTGGAACGAGGCTTCGACACCGTGCTGCGCCAGCCAGGCGCGCGCGGCCCTGACTTTGTCGCAGTTGGCGATGCCGTAGAGTTTGACCTGCACTAGTGGGTCTCCTCGTCGATCAGAACTTTGAATTCGCTGAAGGAGCCGGTCTTCTCCAAGTCGGGTGCCGCCTCGGGTTTCTGCTGCGCCGCGGAGGCCGGCGCGGCTCCCATGCCGCCCTCAGACTCGTTTATCAGCCACAGCAGGTTGGTGGCCGAATCCGCGTTGGCCAGCGCTTCCTCCTTGCTGATCAGGCCGTCCTTGTACATTTTGAACAGCGATTGCTCGAAAGTCTGCGAGCCGGGCGTCATGCTCTTTTCCATCGCATCCTTCATTTCGCTGATTTCGCCTTTATCGATCAGTTCGGCGGTGTAGCGCGTGTTGAGCAGAACCTCCACCGCCGCCGAGCGCCCGCCCTTGATATTCTTGACCAGGCGCTGCGAGATCACCGCCCTGAGCGTCGCCGCCAGATCCTGCAGCAGCGCGGCGCGATTTTCCAGCGGATAGAAGCTGATGATGCGGTTCATCGCGTGGTAGCTGTTGTTGGCGTGCAGCGTCGCCAGGCACAAATGGCCGGACTGGGCGTAAGCGATCGCCGCTGTCATGGTGTCTTTGTCGCGGATCTCGCCGATCAGGATGCAGTCGGGCGCCTGGCGCAGCGCGTTTTTCAGCGCGATCCTGAAATCCAGGGTATCGGTTCCGACCTCGCGCTGGTTGACGATGCATTTCTTGTTGGTGAAAATAAATTCCACCGGATCCTCCAGCGTCAGGATGTGGCCGGACTTGGTGGCGTTCCTGAGATCGAGCAATGCGGCGAGCGTGGTCGACTTGCCCGAGCCGGTCGCGCCCACCATCAGAACCAGGCCGCGCTTTTCCATGATCACTTCCTTCAGCACCGGCGGCATGCCCAGGGTATCAATGTTGGGCACCTCGCCGGGGATGTAGCGCACCACGACTGCCGGCGTCGTCTTCTGGCGAAAAGCGCTGATGCGAAAGGTGCCGACTCCGGGCATGGGAAAGCCAATGTTCAGTTCGAGCGTGTCCTCGAATACCTTTTTCTGCTTGTCGGCAAGCACCTCGTAGAGCAGGTTGGTGATGCTGGCCGAATCCATCACCTGCTGATTGATCGGCATGGTCGTGCCGTTGATCTTGATGTTGATGGGCGAGCCGACCGACAGAAAGATGTCGGAGGCTTTTTTCTCCGCCATCAGCTGGAACAATCGCTTCATTGCAGCCATAATGCTTTCTCCCTGAATGCTAATCTGACCGGGCGCGCAACATGGTTGCGTGCCCGGCTCCGCCGCTTTTGCCGCCGTCGCGCGCCACGCCCGGCTTACCCCGGCCTAAAGCCGGATGCGCCGGAAATGGATCAATCGCCACGGAACAACTCGTTGATGCTGGTCTTGGCGCGCGTCTTGGCGTCCACGCGTCTGACGATGACGGCGCAGTACAGGCTGTATTTTCCATCAGTCGCGGGCAGATTGCCAGACACGACCACCGAGCCCGCCGGCACGCGTCCAAACAATATTTCTCCGGTTTCGCGGTTGCATATTTTGGATTCACGAATTGCCTTGCCGGATTCTCGTTAAATGGTATTGGAGGTGTTGGAGGAAGGCTCGAAGCGGCGCAGGTCCACCGCGCGCTGGGCCTTCCAGCCCTTCTTGCGATGCTCGGCCACTACGGTGGTGAAAATACCGCCGCGTACGTAGAAATTCGCGCACAAACGCATGAATCGCGGCCGCGCGGCGCCAGCCAGATCGTCGAGGATGCGATTGGTGACCGCCTCATGGAACGCGCCCTGGTTGCGGTAGGACCAGATGTAGAGCTTGAGGCTTTTCAGTTCCAGGCACTTTCGGTCCGGAATGTAGTCCAGTTCCAGACGCGCGAAATCGGGTTGCCCGGTCAGCGGGCAAAGGCAGGTGAATTCCGGAATCTCCATATGGATCAGATAGTCCCGCCCATGGTTCGGATTGTCGAAGGTGCTCAGTTGATTGCCGGGTTTGGCAGGCATGCGGGGACTCGGAAGATAAAGTTAAGATGCTATTATATCGGTTGGCCATGACTTCGAATAAATCCGGTCGCAAACCGGTTCTCCTGCGAACCACTCAAAGTCCGTTTCAGACATGAGAATTTTGAAGGGCGTGAACTCCCTTTTTTCAACAATCGGTTAAAGAACATCCAGTGCGCCTTACTCAAATCAAACTTGTCGGATTCAAGTCCTTCGTCGATCCGACCTCAATCGAGGTCCCGGGCCAGCTCGTCGCCATCGTCGGTCCAAACGGCTGCGGCAAATCCAACGTGATCGACGCAGTGCGCTGGGTGCTGGGCGAGTCGCGCGCCTCGGCTTTGCGCGGCGATTCCATGCAGGACGTCATATTCAACGGCTCGGCGCAGAGAAAACCGGTGGCGCGCGCGAGTGTCGAGTTGATGTTCGACAACAGCCTCGGCAAGGCGGCCGGCCAATGGTCGCAGTACGCCGAAATCGCGGTGAAGCGCGTGCTGACGCGCGAGGGCGAGTCGCTGTACTACATCAATAACAGCCACGTGCGCCGGCGCGATATCCAGGACATCTTCATGGGCACCGGGCTGGGTCCGCGCGCCTACGCCATCATCGAACAGGGCATGATCTCGCGCATCATCGAGGCCAAGCCGGACGAACTGCGCGTATTCCTGGAGGAAGCGGCAGGCATCTCCAAGTACAAGGAGCGGCGCCGCGAGACCGAGCACCGCCTGCACGACACCCGCGAGAACCTGGCGCGGGTAGCCGACATCTGCCAGGAACTGTCGCTGCAGATCGAAAAGCTCGACCAGCAGGCCAAGGTGGCAATACAGTTCAAGGAACTGCAGGGCGACATGCAGCGCAAGCAGAACCTGTTGTGGCTGCTGCGCAAGATGGAGGCCGATCACGAGGCACAGCGCCATGCGCGCGAAATCGACAAGGCGGCGAACGAGCTCGAAGCCGAGACCGCGCGCCTGCGCGAGATCGAGAAGCGCCTGGAGGAAGTGCGCAGCGCGCACTACGAGGCCGGCGATACGCTAAGTACTGCGCAGGGCGAACTCTACGCCGCGAACGCCGAAGTGCAGCGCCTGGAAACCGAGATCCGCTACATCGGCGAGAGCCGCACGCGCCTCGAAAACCAGGTTGCACAGCTCACGGCGCAAGGCGACCAATGGCAGCATCAGGCAGGCGAGTTGAATGGCGCATTGGCCATGTGGCAGGGGCGGCAAGGGGGCGCTGGACAAAGGCTGCAGCAGGCGCGCGACCGGGTCGCGCTGGAATCGGCCAAACTACCCGAAGCGGATCAGATTTTCCGCGCCATCCAGGCCGGACTGGCCGAAGAGCGTACTGCCCTGGCTCAGGCGGAGCAGGCGCTCAGGATAGAGCAGACGCATATCAGCCATACCGATAAGACGCTGCAGGGGTTGACGTTGCGCCAGGAGCGGCTGCTTGCCGAACACCAAGGGCTGGCCAAGCCGGATTCCGCCGCGATCGAAGAGCAGCAGCGCCGGATCGCCGAACTGGCCGAAGAACTCGCGCGCAAAGACGCCCAACTCAGTTTGCAACTGCAGCAGTTGCCGGAGTTGGAGAATGCGCGCAGGACGGCGCAGGAAAAGCTCGACGAGCAGCAGCGCGAGCAAGCAGGCCTGGAGTCGCGCCTGGCAACGCTGAAGCAGGTGCAGGATCAGGTCGAGAGCAACGCCCAGATCCACGAATGGCTGATCAAGCACCGGCTGGAATCGCTGCCGCGGCTGTGGCAGCAGGTACGGGTCGAGGTTGGCTGGGAGGCCGCGTTCGAGGCGGTGCTGCGCGAAAAACTGCACGCCGTCGAAGTGTCGCAGCCCGAACTGGTGCAGCGCATGCTCGAGGATGCGCCCCCGGCAAAACTGAGTGTCTATGCCTCCGCGACGGCGGTGCAGGAACTGGCGCTGGAGGGGAAACGGCCTCTGGCCTCCCTGCTTGCCATCCACGACGAGGCTGTGCGCGGGGTGATGCAGGATTGGCTGCACGGCGTTTATGCGGTCGAGCGCGCGCCCGACTCCGGAGACAGGCAAGCACTGCCGCCCGGCGTGATCCTGGTCAGCCGTGAGGGACATCAGTTCTCGCGCTGTGCGGTCAGTTTTCATGCACCCGACCCGGGGGATACCGGCATACTCGCCCGGCAACGCGAAATCGAGGATCTGAGCGCGCAGTTGCGCGAGCGCGAGGAGACGCTGCGCCAGGCGCGCACCGAACAACATGTGGTCGAGGCGGCTCTAGGCGGCCATAACCAGCGCTTGGCAACGCTGCGCCAGGACGCGGGAGGGCTCAAGCAGCGGTTGCATGAGCAGCAGATGGAAAGCCTCAGGCTTTCTCAGGGGCTGGAGCGATTTCAGGAGCGTAGCCGGCAAATCCAGCTGGAACTGGACGAGATTTCGCGTCAACTGGCGGCCGAGCGGGCCAGCCAGACGGCGGCCGAGGCCAGCCTGGCGCGCCATCAGCAGGTCATGGGCGCGGCGGCAGCGCGGGTGAAGTCTGCGGAGCACGCCCACGAGCAAGCCGAGGAAGCGCTGAATGCGCAACGACAGTCGCTGCAGCAAGCCGAGCACGAAGAGCAGGAATCGATATTCTACGAAAAAGAATGCTCTTCTAAAATCAGTGAGATAAAATCATCACTTCAAGTAATACATGAGCAATCGAGTGCAGCTGCGCAGCAACTGGAGCAGCTGAAGACCGATCTGGCGGCGCAACAGGATGAAGACCTGAGGCAACGCCTGCAGACCCACCTGGAACTGCGGGTGGAGCGCGAGCAAACCCTCAGCGCTGCCCGCTCCCGGCAGGAGGAATTGGCTCAGGGACTGCGTGGTGCCGAAGAGGAACGGATGGTGTCCGAGCAGAAGCTCGATCCGCTCAGAAACCGGATCAACGACCTGCGCCTGAAGGAGCAGGCCGCGCGGCTCAACAAGGAACAGTACGCAAGCCAGCTGTTCGAGGCGGGCGCGGACGAGGAGGCGCTTGCGGCCACGCTGGAAAAGGGCATGCGGCCCAATGCGCTGCAGGTCGAGATCAACCGGCTCGGCGAAGCCATCACCGATCTGGGCGCGGTGAACATGGCGGCGCTGGAGGAACTGCAGTCCAGCCGCGAGCGCAAAGGCTTTCTTGATGCCCAGGCGACCGACCTCAATATGGCGCTGGAAACGCTCGAGGCAGCCATCCGCCGCATCGACCGTGAAACGCGCGAAATGCTGCAGCAGACCTTCGACACTGTGAATGGGCATTTCGGACAGATGTTCCCCAGCCTGTTCGGTGGCGGCGAGGCGCACCTGGTCATGACCGGCGAGGAGATTCTAGACGCCGGTGTGCAGGTAATTGCCCAGCCGCCGGGCAAGAAAACATCCACCATCCACCTGCTTTCCGGCGGCGAGAAGGCGCTGACCGCGCTGGCGCTGGTGTTCTCCATGTTCCAGCTCAACCCGGCGCCGTTCTGCCTGCTGGACGAGGTGGATGCGCCGCTCGACGACGCGAATACCGAGCGTTTCTGCGACCTGGTGAAGCGAATGTCGGGCGAGACCCAGTTCCTCTACATCAGCCACAACAAGATCACCATGGAAATGGCGGCCCAGCTGGTTGGCGTGACCATGCAGGAGTCAGGCGTGTCGCGCGTGGTCGCCGTCGACATCGAGGAAGCCCTGCGCCTGAAGGAGGAGCTGGCCGCATGAGCGTAGGAGCAGGGGCCCCGCGAAGCCGGGATGCGACCCGGGCGAAGGCGGCAGGACACCGACAGCGCGGTCTATGCATTGAGCCACTCGCACGGAGGCGGCGCGCATGAGCGAACTGCAGCTCGGCCTGCTGGGAATCGGCGTCCTAGTGGTGGTCGCCGTGCTGATATACAACAAGCTGCAAGAGGCGCGGCTCAAGCGCCGGGCCGAGGAGGTTTTCGGTTCGCGCCACGATGACGTGCTCATGGACGGGAGGCGCGGCGGCACCGCACCCGGTCGGCCTGCAGGTCCGATCGAGCGCATCGAGCCGACCCTGTCAGCATCCCCGGCCGAGCGCGGCGAGGCAAGCGGCATGCTCGATCCGCGCATCGATTTCATAGCGACTCTGGAGACGGATGAAGCCGTCGGAGGGGAGGCGATTTCCACGGCGATTGTCGACAGCCTGGTTAATCCTGCCAAGGCAGTCCGTTGGGAATGCTACAACCGGCAGATGGCGAGCTGGGAACCGTTGGCCGCAGGCGGTGAATACGATACGCTGCGTGTCGGGCTGCAACTGGCCGACCGCAAAGGTGCGGCGAGCCAACAGGAATTGACTGACTTCGCCGCCATGGCACAGACTGTGGCGGAAGCCATCGGCGCCCGCAGCACGCTGGCCGAGCCCGGTGCGGCACTGCAGCGCGCGCAGCAGCTCGACGCGTTGTGTGCCGATGTGGACGTGCAGATCGGGCTCAACCTGATCAGCCGCGGCGGTCCGGTCCCCGGCACCAGGATCCGCGCCCTGGCAGAAGCGCACGGGCTCGTATTGGAGAGCGACGGCAGATTTCACCGCCGCGACGATTCCGGCCTCGAACTCTATTCTCTGTGCAATATGGAAGCGGCAGCATTTTCCGCTGAGGGCATGAAGGAACTCGCCACCAAGGGGCTGACGCTCTTGTTCGATGTCGCCCGGGTGCCCGGCGGGATCGACGCCTTCGACCGCTTCGTCGAGTTCACGCGCGTTCTGGCCGAGGCCCTGTCTGCCGGAATCGTCGATGACAACGGCCAGCCGCTGGATGACGCCGCGCTGGGCAAGATCCGCGCCCAACTGCAGGGCCTGTACGCCAGCATGGAGAATCAGGGGATTCCGGCAGGCAGCCCGCTGGCACTGCGCCTGTTTTCGTAATGGCGGTCCCCCAGCCAATTCAGGCGAGGGCGCGCAAGCTGCGCGCAGAAATCGAGCGTCACAACCACCAATACTATGTACTCGACGCGCCGTTGGTGAGCGACGCCGAGTACGATCGGCTGTTCCGCGATCTGCAGCAACTCGAAACCGAGCATCCAGAACTCGCCGGCCCCGATTCACCGACCCGGCGTGTCGGCGGTGCGCCCCTGCCCCAGTTCGAGCAGGTTACCCACCGCACCCCCATGCTGTCGCTCAATAATGCTTTTTCCGCGGAAGAGGTGTTGGCATTCGACAAGCGCGTGCGCGAGGGCCTCAAGACAAGAAATATCGAGTATTTAGCCGAGCCCAAGTTCGACGGCCTTGCAATCAGTCTGACCTATGACCTGGGCATGTTCATGCAGGGCGCGACCCGCGGCGATGGCTACTCCGGCGAAGACGTGACCCCCAATCTGCGCACCATCAAGAGCATTCCGCTACGCTTGAAAGGCGCAGTTGTTCCTGGGCTTGTCGAGATTCGCGGCGAAGTGCTG
>JADGRR010000123.1 GCA_017880745.1 Burkholderiales bacterium | reverse complement strand
TCGGCGTGGTAGACCAGGATGTAGCCGATGCTAAACATGAAGGCGCCGAACAGTGCGAAGTCCAGGTGCGGCCTGAGCCCAAACGCCAGCGGCAGTCTGCGCCAGCGGCAATAGCCGAACAGCGCCGCCGAGGCCAACAGGAAGCGATAGCCCACCGACATCTCAGGGGCAACCTCGCCCAGCTGGAAAGTAATCGCAATCCAGGTCGAGCCCCAGATCACGACGCATATCGAGAATAGCTGAAAGGTGGAAGCGGGCATGGCCGGACGGGCGGGACGCAACGCGCGGGATTCTACGCGGCCTAGCTCCGTTTGTCATAAGCGCCGTCGTCTGGGTATTGAGATTGTTGTGCAGAACAAACGATAGGCGATTCAATTCTGCCTCGTTTCGCGCAGGCGGCAGCTACCGGCCGATTCTGTTGCAAAAACTCGAAATTGCGAAGACAGCGAATTTCTGCCAGATGCGAATGCAATGGTGAAATACGGTCGTCGGTCGCCGCTAGCGCAATATCCTCTCGCCCGCACCCTGCAACGGCCCGAGCGGGTTCTTGCTCTCCTCGTGCTCATGGATCACCGGCTGGCCCCCCGTGAGCTTGTACACGACCACGTCGTCGGTGACCAGCAGCACCGCGTTGAAACGCCAGCCGACGATGTCGGTCTTGCGCTTGAAGTTGAGCATATCGGCCCAGAAATTGCCGTACCGGTTGCGCTTGAGCACGCGGTGGTCGACTTCGTAGCCCTGACAATGGGCCGCCGCCCGCAGGCATTCCTGCACGCCGGCGTCGAGCGACGACGCCTCGACGGACGGACTTGGAATGAAGCGTCTGAGCACGTCCGAGTAGTTCAGGATGGTGACGTTCGGATTGGATGCCGGATCGAGCTTCAGAGCCTTCAGGTCCGCGACGCTCGTCTTGTGGACGATGATCTGGTCGAACGTCTGCTGCGCTTCGTCGAAGCTCTGCCACGGGCTATCAGTGAGCGCCTCCGAACGCGGCAGGAGCGTGCTGCAGGCGGCGCTCGCGGCGACCACGACAGCAACGAGCAACCGCTGCGCCATCGCCGGCGCGGCGCCGGTATTGCGTACATCCCTCGTCTTGAACATGTTTTCGCTGCCCATGGCGGCACGGGTGACGTCCCGCGCCCTTAAGGCGTTCCTGTCCCGATACAGATCCAGACTACACGATTCCCCCCGAGCACCGATTGACAACGATCAAACACCGCGAGCGGAACCGGGCAGACAATTTCATACAAGGCATCCGGCCGCTTGAAAATCCGCGATTTGGCCTCATTTTGGAGGCAATGAACCCAGCAGGGAGCCAGCCATGCGATTAGACAAACTCACCACCAAGTTCCAGCAGGCGCTTGCCGACGCGCAGAGCCTGGCTGTGGGCAACGACAACTCCTATATCGAGCCGGTGCATGTCCTCAGCGCCTTGATTGCGCAGGAGGATGGCGGCACGGCCTCGCTGTTCGCCCGCGCCGGGGTCAACGTGGCGCGGCTGCGCGAATCCCTCAAAGGCGCCATCGGGCGCCTGCCAAAGGTCGAGGGCCAGGGCGGCGAAGTGCAGATTTCGCGCGAACTCAACAACCTGCTCAACCTGACCGACCGCGAAGCGCAGAAGCGCGGCGACGAGTTCATTGCCTCGGAAATGTTCGTCCTCGCCCTGGCCGAGGACAAGGGCGAGGCCGGCCGCCTGCTGAAGGAGGCGGGCGGCAGCAAAAAGGCGGTGGAGCAGGCAGTCACGACCCTGCGCGGCACGGAGAGCGTTTCCAGCCCCGAGGCCGAAGGCAGCCGCGAGGCGCTGAAGAAATACACCATGGACCTGACCGAGCGCGCCCGCGCGGGCAAGCTCGACCCGGTGATCGGGCGCGACGACGAGATCCGCCGCGTGATCCAGATCCTGCAGCGGCGCACCAAGAACAACCCGGTGCTGATCGGCGAGCCCGGCGTGGGCAAGACCGCCATCGTCGAAGGCCTGGCGCAGCGCATCGTCAACGGCGAAGTGCCGGAGACCCTGAAAAACAAGCGCGTGCTGTCGCTCGACATGGCGGCATTGCTCGCGGGCACCAAGTACCGCGGCGAGTTCGAGGAGCGCCTGAAAGCGGTGCTGAAGGAGTTGTCGCAGGACGAAGGACGGACCATCGTGTTCATCGACGAGCTGCACACCATGGTCGGCGCGGGCAAAACCGAGGGCTCGATGGATGCCGGCAACATGCTGAAGCCGGCGCTGGCGCGGGGCGAGCTGCACTGCGTCGGCGCCACCACGCTGGACGAATACCGCAAGTACGTGGAGAAGGACGCGGCGCTGGAACGCCGTTTCCAGAAGGTGCTGGTGGGCGAGCCGAGCGTGGAAGACACTATCGCCATCCTGCGCGGGCTGCAGGAGAAATACGAAGTGCACCATGGCGTGGACATCACCGACCCGGCCATCGTCGCCGCGGCCGAGCTTTCGCATCGCTATATCACCGACCGTTTCCTGCCGGACAAGGCGATCGACCTGATCGACGAGGCGGCCTCGCGCATCAAGATGGAGATCGATTCCAAGCCCGAGTCGATGGACAAGCTCGACCGGCGCCTGATCCAGCTGAAGATCGAGCGCGAAGCGGTGAAGAAGGAAAAGGACGAGGCGTCGAAGAAGCGCCTGGCGCTGATCGAGGACGAAATCAAGAAACTCGGGCGCGAGTATGCCGACCTGGAAGAAGTGTGGAAGGCGGAAAAGGCCGAGGTGCAGGGGGCGCAGCACATCAAGGAAGAGCTGGAAAAACTCAAGGTCGAGATGGAAGCGGCGAAGAGGAAAGGCGACTGGCAGCGCATGTCGGAGCTGCAGTACGGCCGCATTCCGCAGCTCGAGGCACAGTTGAAGAAAGAGGAAAAGGCAGGGATCAAGCCGACTAAGGCGAGGTTGCTGCGCACCGAGGTCGGCGCCGAGGAAATTGCCGAGGTGGTGTCGCGCGCGACCGGCATCCCGGTGTCGAAGATGATGCAGGGCGAACGCGAGAAGCTGCTGCAGATGGAAGCAAAACTGCACGAGCGCGTGGTCGGCCAGGACGAGGCGGTGCGGCTGGTGTCCGACGCGATCAGAAGGTCGCGGGCGGGGCTCGCCGATCCGAACAGGCCCTACGGCTCGTTCCTGTTTCTCGGGCCGACCGGCGTCGGCAAGACCGAGCTGTGCAAGGCGCTGGCCGGCTTCCTGTTCGATTCCGAAGATCACCTGATCCGCATCGACATGAGCGAGTTCATGGAGAAGCATTCGGTGGCGCGGCTGATCGGCGCGCCGCCCGGCTACGTCGGCTATGAAGAGGGCGGCCATCTCACCGAAGCGGTGAGACGAAAACCCTATTGCGTGATCCTGCTCGATGAAGTGGAAAAGGCGCACCCGGACGTGTTCAACGTGCTGCTGCAGGTGTTGGACGACGGGCGCATGACCGACGGCCACGGCCGCACCGTGGACTTCAAGAACACCGTGGTGGTGATGACCTCCAACCTCGGCTCGCAGATGATCCAGCAGATGACCGGCGACGACTACCAGGTGATCAAGCTCGCGGTGATGGGCGAGGTGAGGACGCATTTCCGCCCCGAGTTCGTCAACCGCATCGACGAGATCGTGGTGTTCCATGCGCTGGACGAGAAGCACATCAAGAGCATCGCGAAAATCCAGCTCGGGATTCTTACCAAGCGTCTGGCCGGGATGGAGATCGGGCTCGAAGTGGCCGACAGCGCGCTGGCGGAGATTGCCAAGGCCGGCTTCGATCCGGTGTACGGCGCGCGCCCGCTCAAGCGCGCGATCCAGGCAAGCATCGAGAACCCGCTGGCGAAGCGCATCCTCGAAGGCGAATTCGGCCCCAAGGACACGGTGAAAATAGCGGCCAAGGGCGGCACGATCCAGTTCAGCAAGGGCTGATCGTTCGGCGGCGCGCAAACGTATCCGGGTTGTCCGAACTGCGGCGCCGCGTCTTGCGCGGACGGAAGCCGTCCGCGCGGATCGCCGATTGTGTGCGGATGAAAAGCACATCCGCGCGCGATCGGCGATGTTGTAGCAAACCAACCCCAGGCCGCTGTTGCTTTTATCCATAACCGTGTTTTCCGCGCGGATGCGTTTTTCATCCGCGCGGAAAACACGGTTGGCGCGCGGAGCGCGCAATGCTTGCCGAGCGACAGCGCACAAATACATCAGGTCGATGCGCAGGTCGGCGCCTGTATTGCAAAACAACAGCCCCAGGAAGTCCGCCGCCTGCCGCGACATTACTTAACGAATCCCCGCTCGCGGTAGAATAGCCCGTTGGGCATTCCCTGCAGGTTTTTCGATATCGGGAGCGAATATGCAGTTGGACGTGAATCGCAGTGATTTGATCATCGGCGTCATTGGCGCCGGCGCCATGGGGCGCGGCATCGCACAAGTGGCGGCGGCCGGCAGCATGCAGGTGCTGATCACCGACAGCCGCGCGGGCGCCGCGCAGGAGGCGCGCGATTTTGTCGACAAGCTGTTCACGCGCGCAGCGGAAAAAGGCAGCATGACCAAGGAGGCCGCCGCCGCCGCGACCGCCCGCATCAAGGTGGTTCAGAGCCTCGCCGACTTCAAGCCCTGCCACCTGGTGGTCGAGGCGGTGATCGAGAATCTCGAGGTGAAGCGGGCGCTGTTCGCCGAGCTGGAGGGCATAGTCGCGCCCGATTGCATCCTCGCCAGCAACACCTCGTCCCTGTCCATCACCACCATCGCGGCCAAACTCAAGACGCCGCAGCGCTTTGCCGGCATGCACTTCTTCAATCCGGTGCCGCTGATGAAGCTGGTGGAGGTGATCGCCGGCCTGCGCACGGAGGACTGGGTGTGCGAAGCGCTGGTGGCGATCGGCAAACGCATGACACGCGAGCCGGTGCGCCTTACCGACGCGCCCGGATTCCTGGTGAATCAGGTCGGCCGCGGCTTCACCCTGGAGGCATCGCACCTGGTCTACGAAGGCGTGGCCGGCTTTCCCGCCGTGGACCGGGTCATGCGCGACGTCGGCGGCTTTCGCATGGGACCGTTCGAGCTGATGGAACTCACCGGACTCGATGTCACCCAGCCGGCTTCAGAGGCAGTCTATACGCAGTTTTTCCATGAACCGCGCTACCGGCCCAACCTGATCATGCGCAGCCGTTACGACGCCGGCGTGCTCGGGCGCAAGACCAAGAAAGGCTTCTATGAGTACGACGCCGACATGAAGCCCATCGTGGCGCCGGAGCCGGCGGCACCGGCGGCCTGGCCGGCCAGCGTCTGGGTAAGTCCGGCGGAAGCGTCCGGCCACGCGACGCTCACCGAACTGCTGAAAAAGCTCGGCGCGCCCTTGGAAACCGGCGCGCATCCGGGCGCTGCCGCTTTGATCTTGGTGACGCCGCTGGGCGAGGACGCCACCACCTGCGCGGTGGAGCAGGAGCTCGACCCCAGGCGCACCGTCGCCGTGGATACACTGTTCCCGATGGTGAAGCGGCGCACCGTCATGGGTACCCCTATCACCGATCCCGTGTTTCGCGACGCGGCGCATGGGCTGCTCGCAAGCGACGGCGTGGCGGTAACGGTATGCCGCGACAGCCCGGGTTTCATCGCGCAGCGCATCGTGGCCATGATCGTCAATATCGGCTGCTCGATTGCGCAGAGCCGCACCGCTTCGCCGGCCGACATCGACAAGGCGGTGACGCTGGGCTTGAACTATCCGCAGGGGCCGTTCGCTTTCGCCGATACGCTCGGGGTGAACAGGATTTACGCTATCCTCGCCGCCATGCAGCGCATCTATGGCGATCCGCGCTACCGCCCGAATATCTGGCTCACGCGGCGCGCCCGGCTGGGCGTGTCGCTGTTTACCCCCGAACCCTGATCCACCAGCTACTACAAGGAAAACGACATGTTGAACGCCTATATTTACGACGGACTGCGCTCCCCCTTTGGCCGTTACGGCGGCTCGCTCGCCAAGGTGCGGCCGGATGATCTTCTGGGCGCCGTGATCCGCGCGGTAATGCAGCGCAGCCCGTTCAAGCCCGAGACCATCGAGGACATCGTCGTCGGCTGCGCCAATCAGGGCGGCGAGGATTCGCGCTGCGTGGCGCGCCACGCCGGACTCTCGGCCGGGCTGCCGATCGAAATCCCGGGCACGGTGCTGCAGCGCAATTGCGCCAGCGGCCTGGGCGCCGTGGCGCACGCGGCGCACTCGATTTCCGCCGGCGAAGGCGAGGTGTTCATTGCCGGCGGCGTGGAGAGCATGAGCCGCGCCCCGTTCGTGTTCAACAAGGTCGATAGCGGCTTCGGCCGCGACGTGCGGCTGTTCGACAGCACCATCGGTCCGCGTTTTTCCAACCCGAAGCTGGTGAAACTGTACGGCGACGACCAGATGCCGCAGACCGCCGACAATCTGGCGAAAGAGTACGGCATTACGCGCGAGGAGGCCGACCGCTACTCGGCCGCGTCGCAAACCAAATACGCCGCGGCCAAGCGCGACAAGTTCTTCGACGGCGAGATCGCGCCCTACAGCGTTGCGCAGAAGAAGGGCGATCCGGTGGTGATCAGCGAGGACGAGCACCCGCGTCCCAAGAGCGACGTGGCCACGCTCGCTGCGATGAAGACGCTGTACGAGGGCGGGGTGGTCACCGCCGGCAATGCCTCGGGCGTGAACGACGGCGCGGCGGCGCTCGTCGTGGGCTCGCTCGGCGTGGGCGAGAAGGCGGGCGTGAAACCGATGGTGCGGGTGATTGCGAGCGCCTCGGCCGGCGTGCTGCCGCGCATCATGGGCATCGGTCCGGTGCCTGCTTCGAAAAAAGCCATGGCGCGCGTCGGCCTCACGATCAAGGACATGGACGTAATCGAAATCAATGAGGCGTTCGCGGTGCAGGTGCTGTCCTGCCTCAAAGGTCTGGGCGTCGCTTTCGACGACAGCCGCGTCAACCCGAACGGCGGCGCCATCGCCATCGGGCATCCGCTGGGCGCCTCGGGCGCGCGCCTGGCGCTCACCGCCGCGCGCCAGCTGCAGCGCTCAGGCGGACGCTACGCGCTGGTGAGCCTGTGCATCGGCGGCGGCCAGGGGATGGCGGTGGTGCTCGAGCGCGCGTAACGGCGGCGCCTGCAACCGGCGCGATCTGCCCAATGTCAGAGACGGCCATGATCCCGAGGCGGCGGTACTGCAGCAGTCGATGAATCCGGATGGGGTGCTGGCCGCCCTGGATGAACGCAGCGAGCCGAACGAGGGATTGAAGCCCGCCGGAGAAGCCAAAGAGGACGCAGGCGGCGAAAAATAATCCCGCATTGCTGCGCTGGAGAGCGGACATCCAGGATCGCGGACACGGTCGATCTGCGCCAAGCGCCGTCGAACGCACAATCTAGGCGCGGCGTCCGATCAGGGAGAAGAATTCCTCCCGCGTCGCGAGCGAATCGCGAAACTCGCCGAGGACGGACGAAGTCACCATGGTCGAATTCTGCTTCTCCACGCCGCGCATCATCATGCACAGGTGGCGCGCTTCGATAATCACGCCCACGCCCTTGGCGTTGACCGACTCCAGCACCACTTTGGAAATCTGCTCGGTCAGGCGCTCCTGCAATTGCAGCCGCCGCGCGTACATGTCCACCAGACGGGCGAGCTTGCTCACGCCGAATACGGTGCCGCTGGGAATGTAACCGATATGGCAGCGGCCATAGAACGGCAGCATATGGTGTTCGCACAGGCTGTAGACCTCGATGTCCTTGACGATGACCATGCTGCTGGTCTCCTG
>JADGRR010000122.1 GCA_017880745.1 Burkholderiales bacterium | reverse complement strand
CGCCTTTGCCCGCCAAGGCACCGAGACCGCGGCGTCGCGCTCGCCCGAGGAGTTCGCCGCCTTCCTCGCCGAAGACGCGAAATTCTGGGTGCGCCTGGTTAAGGAATCGGGAGCGAAACTGGACTGAACGGAAAGCGAAGGAAGCTCTGATCAAGTCCCTGACGCAATCGGAGCTTCTTCTGAGCTGGGCGATTTACAAGGGGCCATCAGCATGCGCATCGGCATCATCGGCGGCGGCGTCATCGCGCGCCTGTTTCTCGAACACATAGCGCGCGGCGACATGGGCGACGCGCGCGTGGTGGCGATCCAGGGGCGCAGCGAGGCCTCGCGCGGCAAGCCTCTGGCCGAACAGTACGGCGTGCCGTTCGTCACCAGCCTGGCCGCGCTGATAGCCGCGCGTCCGGAAGTGGTGATCGAGGCCGCCTCGCACGACGCGGTGCGCGAGTTTGCCCGGCCGCTACTCAAGCAGGGCATCCCGGTGATCATCCTCTCCGCCGGCGCGCTCTGCGACGACGACCTGCGCGCGCGCTTGGAGGCTACGGCGGTGAAATACCGAGCCTTGCTCTACGTGCCTTCGGGCGGCATCGGCGGCCTCGATGCGCTCAAGGCCGTTTGCGTGGCCGGTGCCGATGCGGTCGAGATCGCCGTGACCAAGCCGCCGGCGGCATGGAAGGGCATTCCCTATGTCGAGAGATTGAATCTCGACCTCGATCACCTCACCGGGCCGGTGACGCTGTTCGAAGGCTCGGCGCGGGCGGGCGTGCCGCACTTCCCCGCCAATGTGAACATCGCGGCGGCGCTCGCCATGGCCGGGGTCGGCTTCGACCGCACGCAACTGAAGGTGGTGGCGGACCCGGCTCTGATTTACAACACACATTACATCAACATCCGCGGCAAGACCGGAGCCATCAGCATCAAGTTCGAGAGCGTTCCCTTCCCCGACAACCCCAAGACGGCGATGCTTGCCTGTTACAGCGCGCTCGCGGCGTTCAAGCAATTCAATTCCCCGGTGCGCTATGGCACCTGAGGCGGCGAAGGGCGCGCGCGAAGCGCTGCGCCGGCGCTATCTCAAGGTGGATAGCGCCACCGTGGCCGATGTGCTCGACGTCATGGGCCGTCCCGACCAGGGGCTGGCCGCGTCATTCCAGCCCTATCCCGCCGATGCGGGCAAGATGGGCGGCTGGGCCTACACCATACACGGGCAGATGACGCCGTACGAGAGCGCCGGCGACCCGGACAAGATGCAGGCGGCGGACGGTGTCGGCCCGGGCGAGCTCAGCGTGTGGGCGGGCGACGGCGAGGGCATCTGTTACTTCGGCGAACTGATCGCGCTGGGCTTGAAGCGGCGCGGCTGCGCCGGCGCCTTGATCGACGGCGGCATCCGCGACATCGAGTGGATCGCCAAACAGAAATTCCCAGTGTACGCGCGCTACCGCACGCCGGTGCAATCCATCGGCCGCTGGAAGGTCACGGCCTGGCAACAGCCGGTGTACCTGCCGGGCGCGACGGCCAGGCGCGTGAGCGTGCACCCGGGCGATTTCGTGCTCGCCGACGTCGACGGCGCGATCGTCGTTCCGGCGAAGATTGCCGAGGCGGTTCTGGTTGCGGCCGAAAACCTGACGGCGAAAGAAACGAGCATCCGGCGCGAGCTGGCCGCCGGCGCCACGCTGGCGCAGGTGCTGAAGAAATACGGGCATGTTTAGCTCGATCTGAGGGAGGCACAGCATGGATCCGATGGCGCATCTGTCGCTCGCCACTGCCGCATTCCTGGCCACGCATTATGTCGCCAGCACGCCCCTGCGCGCGGGCCTGGTAAAGACGCTGGGGGAGAACGCCTATCTCGGTTTGTTCTCGCTCGTGTCCTTCGCGACGCTGGGCTGGACGATCTGGGCTTATGCGCGCGCGCCGGTATCGCCGCTGTGGCCGGGCGTACGCTTCGTGCCGCTTGCAGTCATGCCGGTCGCGCTGGTGCTGCTCGCCTGCGGCCTCCTATCGCGCAACCCGAGCGCCGTGCGCCAGCAGGCGGCGCTGCGCTCGTCCGACGCCGCGCGCGGCGTTCTGCGCGTCACCCGCCACCCGATGATGTGGGCATTCGCCCTGTGGGGCCTTTGCCACATGCTTGCGCGCGGCGACGCGGCCGCGCTGATCTTTTTCGGCGGCTTCGTCCTGCTTGCGCTCTCGGGCACGCTGCTGATCGACGCGCGCAAGGCGGCGACGCTGGGCGAGGACTGGCAGCGCTTTGCCGCAGCCACCTCCAACATCCCGTTCGCTGCGATCATCGCCGGCCGCAACTCGTTCCGGCCCGAGGAAATCGGCTGGAAAAAACTGCTCGTCGGGCTCTCTCTGTACGCGGCGCTGCTGCTCCTGCACCCGTATCTGTTCGGCACGCGCCCCTATTGACCCCGTTCGCAACTTGCGCACCCCGCCGCGCGCGTGCGTCCAAATAGTCGATCAGGTGTAATATCGCCGCCGTGAAAAACCAATCGTCTGCCGGCTTTCGGCACTGGTTCGCTTTTTTGTTGGGAGCAGTCATGAGCACCGCGACAATCGCGCAGGAAAAAACGCCGCCAACAATAACGACAGTCACCCTGGGCACCGCCACGCCCGGTGGCGGCTTTCCCGTCTACGGCGCCGCCGTGGTGGAGACCGTGAACGCCGCCGATGCCTCGCTTTTGCTGCAACCAAAAAACACCAAGGGCAGCACCGAAAACGTGCCCCTGCTCGAAGCCGGCCAGCTCGACATCGCCTTGGTGCAGGGCGAAGTGGTGCACGAAGCGCTCTCCGGCATCGGCCGCCCGCCGGCGAACCTGCTGATCATCGCCGCGATGTACTCCACACCGGGCATGTACGTGGTGCGCGCCGACAGCCCCTATCGCAGCATCGGCGACCTCAAGGGCAAGCCGGTCGCGTTCGGCGCAAAAGGCTCCGGACTGGTGATCCTCGCGCGCTATGTGCTCGATGGCATCGGCCTTGACCAGGAGCGCGATTTTCAGGCGATCTACCTCGAGCGCGCCGGTGATGGTCCGGCGATGGTGGCCGATGGCCGCGCCGCGGCGCTCTGGGGCGCCGGCCTGGGCTGGCCGGGTTTTGCCACGGTGGCCAAGGCGCCGGGCGGCGCGCGTTTCATCGCGCCGAACGCCGATGAGACACGGCGTATCCTGGCCAAACACAGCTTTCTGCGGCCGATGAGCGTACCCGCCGGCAGCTATCCCGGACAGAACGAGGCCATCGCCTCCGTCGGCTCCTGGAGTTTCATCCTGGCGCGGCCGACGCTGCCCGACGATGTCGCCTACCGCCTCGCACGTGCGCTGCACCAGAACGAAGCCGCGCTCGGAGCGCGCCTGCCGCAGGCGCGCGAAAGCACGGCCGCCAACACCCTTGCGGCCGCGCCGCGCAAGGAACTGATCCATCCGGGCGTGCTGCGCTATCTGCGCGAAATCGGCCTCGCCCAATAGCGCGACCGCAACATAGACGATCAAAGGAAGACGCCATGAACGCAAAATGTCTGTTGTTCGCAGCCGCCGCGGCGGCCGCCCTCGCCGGGTGCGCCAGCACGGCGCCGCACACCTGGGAAGTGACGCCGGAGATTCGCGCCGTGGTAGCGAGCCCGGACCGCAGCGACGCCGACCGCAAGACCGACGAGCGGCGCAAGCCGGAAATGATGCTCGCGTTCGCCGGCGTCAAGCCCGGCATGAAAGTGCTGGAGGTCGGCGCCGGCGCCGGCTACAGCGCCGAGTTGCTGGCGCGCAGCGTCGGGCCGCAGGGCGTGGTGTACGCGCACAATTCGCCAGACGCGATCGCGCGCTTCATCAAAACGCGCTTCGACGAGCGCGCAGCCAAGCCGGTCATGAGCAATGTGGTCAAGCTGATTCGCGATTTTGACGACCCGGCGCCCGGCGACGTGCGCAACCTCGACCTCGCGACCATGCTGTTCGAGTACCACGACACGCCGGCCATGGGCATCGACCGCGCCAAAATGAACCGGCGCATTTTCGATGCGCTCAAGCCGGGCGGCCACTTTGTCGTCGCCGACCATTCGGCCAAGGCCGGTGCCGGCGTGAGCGTGGGCAAGACGCTGCACCGGATCGAAGAATCCGTGGTGCGGCAGGAAATCGAGGCGGCCGGATTCAAGTTCGTCGCCGCCGCCGATTTTCTGCGCAATCCCGATGATCCGCGCGACGCGACCTCATCGCGCTCCCCGATCCGGGTCGACGAGTTCGTGCTGAAGTTCGTGAAGCCCTGAGAAATAGACGGTTAGTCCCGCGCTGAGCTTTCGCTCAATAACGCCTGTGCCCGCTCGCGCAGCTTCGACTTTTGGATTTTGGTCGCGTTGGCCCCGGGGGTGACCGGAAAGGCATCGAGCGCGCACACGCGCAGCGGCAACTTGAATTTCGCGATACGCGCGGCGCAATGCGCGATCAACGCCGGCTCGTCGAAGACCGCGCCCGCCGCCGGGATCACGAAAGCCACGGGCTTCACGCCGGTTGCCGTGTCCACCCCCACCACCTGAGCCGCCTGCACCGAAGCGTGCTGCTGCAGCACGTCCTCGATTTCGGCCGGGCTGACTAGAAAACCGGACAGCCGCAGCGCATCCCCCAGGCGCGCGATGAACACGAACCTGCCGTCGACAGTGGTATAACCGAGATCGCCGCTCCTGAACCAGCCGTCATCCGTGGTTGCGGCGCGGTTCGCCTCCTCGTTCTCGAAATAGCCCAGCATGCGGCTCGGCACCTGAAATTCGAGCTCGCCCGCGGTGCCGTGCGGCAACACCTCGCCGCTCTCCGGGTCGCGCGCGCGTACCCGCGCTGCCGCCGCCACCGGCCTGCCGCCGCCGAGCGCGCGCTCAGCCAGCGGCGCCGACTCGCTTTGCCGCGCCAGCAGCGCCTGCACTTCGCTCATGCCGTACAGGCCGACGAGCTTCAGGCCGCGCGCATCGGCCTGCGCCGGCAGGTCGGCGAGCGCGGGAGAGAAGGCCGCGTAGCCGAAGAAATGCGCGCTCGGAAACGGCCGCGGCTCGCTCACCGCGGCCAGCATCTGGTGGATCATTTCGTCGGTGGCGTTGGTATGCGTGATCGCGTGCCGCTGCACCGCGCGCGCCGCTTCCAGCGCATCGAAACCCGGGTACATCACCAACGGACGCCCGGCCGCAATGGCAGCCATGGCGTTGCAGAAACCGAACACGCCGCACAGCGGAGCGGTGAGCAGGATTCTGGCGTGCGCCGCGGTGTAGCCGAAGCCGGCCGCGACGTCGGCGGCGTGGCGTATCAGCGTCTGCTGACCGTGCAGGACGAACTTGGGCGCCTTGGTCGTACCCGAGGTGGTGAACATGACGCAGCCCGCTTCGGGCCGCGAGGCGTCGTCAGCGAGCGGCGCGCGTTCGATCAGCTTGCAGTAGCGGTGCGCGGGCTTGCCGATAACCTCGGTCGGCGCAGCGCCGTCTTCTTCGTATAGCAGCAACGCCTCGAGCGCGGACAGCGCCGCGGGATCGCAGCCGGCGAGCATGCCGCCGAAATCTATATGGCGGAAACCCGGCCAGAAGCACAGCAGCTTCGAGCGCGAGCGCCCGACGATGTCGGCGACTTCGTGGCTCTTGAAGCGGGTGTTGACCGACACCGCGATCGCACCCAGCCTGGCGCAGGCGAACAACAGCGCGAGCCAGGCCGGAACATTGGGCAACCACAAGGCGACGCGATCGCCGGGGCACACCCCGAGCTCCCGCAACGCCCCTGCCAGGCGCGCGCTTTCGTCGGCGAGCGCCGCATACGCGAGCGGGCGATCACGGTCCAAGAGCGCGCCCGGCGCGGCGGCAAGAAAAGCGGCAAGCGTGTCGGCAGGCATGCGCGCGAGCGTAATCCCGGCGCGGCCGCGGCGCAAGAAGCGGGTGGCATGCTGCCACCATCACCTGTAAAGTGCGCGCTGTACTTTACGCCTTTCCCTCTCCATCAAGCGTAGGGGATGGCTATTGGACCATGCGCCCAGCCGACCTCACCCGCCTCGTCCTGCTTGCCGCCATCTGGGGCGGCTCGTTCCTGTTCGTGCGCATGGCGGTGGGCGCGATCGGCCCGCTGTGGCTGACGGAATTGCGCGTGGGCCTGGCCGCGATCGCGATGCTGATTTATGCGCGCGCCGCCGGCTTCGCCCTGAACCTGGTGCAGAACTGGCGCCCTTACCTCGTGCTGGGCGTGCTCAACACGGCGCTGCCCTGGGGGCTGTACGCCTGGTCGGGCAAGCATATCGGCGCCTCCTATATGGCCATACTCAACGCCGCCGCGCCCTGGTTCGCCGCGGTCTGCGGCGCGATCTGGCTCGGAGAAAAATTCTCCTGGCGCAAGTCCCTCGGCCTCGCGCTCGGCATGCTCGGGGTGGCGCTGCTGGTCGGCTTCGGCCCGATCGCGGTGAGCGCCGAAGTGCTGCTGGCCGTGCTCGCCTGCATCGGCGCCACCGCCTGTTATGCCCTGGCCGGGGTGTACGTGAAAAAACGCGCGGGCAAGCTGGCGCCGCGCGCGCTGACCGTCGGCAGTCTGGTCGCCGCCAGCGCGGTCGTGATGCCCTTCCTGCCGGCACCGCCGGCGGCGGCCGCCTTCACCTGGCAGGTGACGCTGGCCGTGCTCGGAATCTCGCTCCTGTGCAGCGCCGCTGCCTACCTCATCTACTTTCGCCTGATTGCCGATGTCGGGCCGACCAGAACCTTCACCGTGACGTTCCTGATTCCGGTGTTCGGCACGCTCTGGGGCGCGCTGTTCCTCGACGAACCGGTCGGCATGAGCACGCTCGCCGGCGGCGCGGTGATCGTCATCGCCACGGCGCTGGTGCTGGAAATCGGCAAGCGGCGCACAGCGACGCTGGGCGGCTGACATGCGCCTGTGGCAGCTGGTAACTCTTACCGTTCTCACGCACACTGCTTTCAACGGCAGCCGCATGCTGGTGTCACTGTACGCGATTCAGCTGCACGCCTCGACGTTCACCGTGGGTACGCTGATGTCCTCGTTCGCGCTGCTGCCGATGCTGCTTGCGGTGGGTGCGGGCCGGCTGATCGACCGCGTCGGCGCGCGCTGGCCCATGTTCGCCGCGAGTTTCACCGTGGCCCTCGGCGCGCTGCTGCCCTTTGTCTGGCCGCGCCTGTGGACGCTCTACGCCGCGAGTACCTTGATCGGCACCGGCTTCATGGTGTTCCACGTCGCGGTTAACCAGGTAGTGGGCGCCATCGGCCGCGCCGAGGATCGTGCCGCCAATTTCAGCTGGCTGGCGCTCGGATTTTCGGTCTCCAGTTCGCTCGGACCGCTGGTGACGGGATTTGCGATCGACGCTATCGGGCATGTGCGCACCTTCCTGCTGCTGTTCCTGTTCCCGCTTATGCCCCTGATCGTGATCTGGCTGAACCGGCCGGCGCTGCCGCAAGCGAAGGAGCGCAAAACCGATGCCGGCGAGAGCCGCGTGATGGACCTGCTGCACAATCGTACCCTGCGCCGCGTATTTATCGCCAGCGGGCTGCTGAACATGGCCTGGGATCTGTACGCTTTCGTGATGCCGATTTACGGCTCGCGCATTGGACTGTCGGCCTCGACCATCGGCGCCGTCATGGGCAGCTTCGCCATCGCCATCTTCGCCGTGCGCCTGCTGCTGCCGCTGCTGATCCGGCGCGTGCGCCCGTGGCAGGTCATCGGCGCAGCGCTGCTGATCGCGGCCGCGGTCTATAGCGTGTTTCCGCTGTTTACCAGCGTGCCGCTGCTGGTGGCGCTGTCCTGCGTCCTGGGC
>JADGRR010000121.1 GCA_017880745.1 Burkholderiales bacterium | reverse complement strand
TCGATCGGCATCATCGGGGTCTCGGCCAGCAGTATGAATTTCGGCCGCATTATCCTGCGCAACCTGATGGGCAGCGGGTACAGCAAGGAGCGGATGACCATCATTCGTCCGGGGGAGAAGGAGATCGATGGCGTCAGGTGCGCAGAAAACCTGAGGTCGCTGGACGGGAAGCTCGATCTCCTGATCGTCGCGGTAGCCGCCAGTGCCGTCTACGACCTCGTGGATGAAATCATCGCAACCGACGCGGTGGAATCGGTCATGCTGATTCCCGGCAGTCTGGGCGAAACGAAAAAGAGCAGGGAACCCGCCGCAGCATTGGCGGACAGGATCAACGCCGCCCACGGCAAGGAAGGCGGCGGCCCGATTTTTCTCGGCGCCAATTGCCTGGGCGTGGTCTCGCATCCCGGCTCGTACGATTCCTGGTTCATTCCGCTGGAGCGGCTGCCGAAGCCGCAGAAGAAAGCGGAAAGAAATTCCGTCATGCTGAGCCAGAGCGGGGCATTCATGATCACTCGCCTGAGTCAGAACCCGTGGCTTGATCCGCGCTACATGCTGGCCTTGGGCAACCAGACGGATCTCACTCACGGCGACATGCTGAACTACTTTTGCGAGCGGCCGGAGATCGAAACCATCGGCATCTATGTCGAGGGATTCAAGGACCTGGACGGGCTCGACTTCGCCAAGGCCGTGCGCAAAGCGGTGTTGAACGGCAAGCAGGTCGTGGTCTACAAATCGGGCAAGACCGCCCCCGGCATTGGCGGCGTCATGGGCCATACCGCGTCCATCGCCGGTGGACCGACGCTGTTCGAATCGGTGGTGCGCCAGGCGGGAGCGATCGTAGCCGACGATTTCAGCGCGTTCGACGATCTGTTCTACATCGCCGGAGCCCTGCACAGGAAGAAAATCCACGGCAGGCGCCTGGGCGCCATCAGCGGCGCAGGTTTCGAGGCGGTGGGCATGGCGGACTCCATCGAGTCGGACAATTTCTCGATGCAGATGGGCGCGCTGGAACCGGGCACAGTCAAGCGCCTGGAAGAGATCCTGGTGGCGAAGAAACTGGACGCGCTGGTGGAAGTAAGAAACCCCATCGACATCAATCCCGGCGCAGACGACGAGGCCCATCTGCAGATCACCGAGGCCTTCCTCCAGGATCCGAATATCGACGCGGTCGTGGTCGGCCTCGACCCGACCGCTCCGTCGGTGCGCGCGCTCGAAGAGAGCAAGCTGCGGCCCGGCCACGATATCAAGGACCCGAAGAGCACCGTGCATCTGATGCCGCCGATCGTAAATCGCAACGACAAGCCGATCGTCGGGATCGTGGACGGCGGGAAACTCTATGACGCGATGTGCGCCGGCCTGATGGATCAGGGTGTCTGCGTGTTTCGCAACTCCGCGCGCGGCACCCGGGCTCTGGTGCGCTACATCGAGGCGCGGCTCTACGCCGACGCCCTCAGAGGCCGCCGGTGATTTGAATACGTTTTACCGCCGTCGCACCTATACAACACTCGAGGACTAAAATGAGCGAATCCCTTAAAGCCGGCCTCTCCGCCACCCGACGGGTTGAAATCGACCGCGATCGCACCATCAGCTTCATGGGCGACGACTGTCGGGTCTATTCGACCCCCAACCTTCTGTACGACATCGAGATGGCCTGCCGCGATCTGCTGCTCCAACACACCGAACCGGGCAAGGACTCCGTTGGCACCCGGGTCGAACTCGATCACGTCGGCGCCACCCTGATGGGCATGTGGGTGGAAATTACCGTCACCCTCACCGAGGTGAATGGCGGCGCCGTGTCCTTCGACTTCACCGCTCGCGATGCGGTCGAGGAAGTCGCGCGCGGCAAGCACAACCGGTTCATTGTCGGGATCGAGAAGACCGCGCAAAGACTCAAGGCAAAACTGGCGAAGGCACAGTCGGGTGCGGCGAAACCGTAGTTTGGTTGGGGCGGACTTGCGCGCTGCGCGCGGTTATGGTTAACAGCAAACAGTGCGTGAGGGTTTCATCCAAGAGCGGCGATCCGCGCGGACGGGCCGCCGTCCGCGCAAGTTCGAGCGCTGTAGCTCGATGTGTTGTTGTATATCGATCAATGGCGACGCAGCAGCCATTGCGCGCTCCGCGCGCCAATCGCGGTTTTGGTACGGATGAAAAGCGCATCCGCACCAAAACCACGGTTACTGAAAAAAGCAACAGCGGTCCGGGGTTGGTTCTTATCCAGAATAGTGCCCCATTCACTCGGTGCCACTACGGTTTCGACTAGAATACAATGCAGGCAAGGAGGAGATTGAACATGGGCAATACGACCAAGGGAGCGCGCAGCACGGCGACCAAAACGGGGGCGGCGCGCAAGCCTGCGTCCAAACGCGCGGCAGCAGCGTACAAGTTCGACGCGGCGGCGGAAACCATGCCGCGCGCAGAAATCTCGCGGCTGCAACTGCGCCGGCTCAAAGCGAGCATCAAGAACGCGTACGACAACGTAGCGTTCCACCGCCGGCGCATGAAAGCGCTGGGTTTCGAGCCCGGCGACCTGAAGCGTCTGGACGACCTTGCCGGCTTGCCGTTCACGCTGAAAACCGATCTGCGCGATCATTACCCGTTCGGCCTGTTCGCGCGTCCGCAGGCGGAAGTAGTGCGGCTGCACGCGTCCTCCGGAACCACCGGCAAGCCGACTGTGGTCGGCTACACCGCGAAAGACATCGCCACCTGGGCCGACCTGATGGCGCGCTCGCTGGCCTGCGCCGGCGCGCGGCCGGGCGACATCGTTCACAACGCCTACGGCTATGGGCTGTTCACCGGCGGCCTCGGCGCCCATTACGGTGTGGAGCGGCTCGGGGCGACGGTGGTGCCGATGTCGGGCGGCAGCACCGAGCGCCAGATCGTGCTCATCACCGACTTCGGTGCGCGCGTGCTGTGCGCGACGCCGTCCTATGCGCTCGCGATGGCCGAGGTGGCGGAGAAGGAGGGCGTCGATCTCCGGAAATCCAAGCTCGAGATCGGCGTGTTCGGCGCTGAGCCGTGGAGCGAGGCGATGCGGCGCGAGGTGGAGGCGCGCCTGGGACTGAAAGCGGTCGACATCTACGGTCTGTCGGAAATCATGGGCCCGGGGGTCGCCTGCGAGTGCGTGGAGGCGCAGGCCGGACTGCATGGCTGGGAGGACCATTTTATCTTCGAAGTGATCGATCCGGACACCGGCAAGGCATTGAAGGAAGGCGAAGCGGGGGAACTGGTGATCACCACGCTCACCAAGGAGGCGCTGCCGATGATCCGCTACCGCACGCGCGACATCACCCGTTTGAGCACCGAGCGCTGCGCCTGCGGCCGCACGCATGTGCGCATCAAGCGCATCACCGGCCGCAACGACGACATGCTCATCATCCGCGGCGTGAACGTCTACCCGTCGCAGATCGAGGCGGTGCTGGTGGGACTGCCGGACGTTGCGCCCCACTATCAGCTCGTGGTGGAGAGAAAAGGCACGCTCGACCACCTCACGGTTGAAGTCGAACTGATGCCGAACGTCGTGCCTACGCCGGAGTTGCGCCGGGTTGTCGGCGAGTCGGTGCGGCATCACATCAAATCGATCATCGGAGTCACCGCCGAAGTGGTGGTGAAGGAGCCCGGCGAAATTCCGCGCTCCATGGGCAAGGCAGTGAGGGTGCGCGACCTGCGACCGAAGCTCAATTGATCCGACGCGGCAGATTCGTCATCATGATCGTTGATTGTCACGGGCATTACACTACCGCCCCCAAGCAGTTGGAAGAATATCGGAAGCGCCAGATCGCCGATCTCAAGGACGATCCAGGGCGCGCCGCGTCTGCGTGGTCGCTCGGCATCAGCGACGATCAGATCCGGGAAAGTCTCGAAAATGCCCAACTCAGGATACAGCGCGAGCGCGGGACGGATCTTACGATTTTCTCGCCGCGCGCCATGGGCATGGGCCACCACATCGGCAACGGGAGCACGAGCAAATACTGGTCGCAGACCTGCAATGAACTGATCCACCGGGTGTGCGCCCTCTACCCCGGCAACTTCGTCGGCGTGTGCCAGCTCCCGCAAACCCCGGGCGTGCGGCCGACGAACTGCATCGCGGAACTCGAGCGCTGCGTGAAGGAATTCGGATTCATCGGCTGCAATCTCAATCCCGACCCCTCCGGCGGCTACTGGACCGGCCCCCCGCTCACCGACAAGTGGTGGTATCCGCTGTATGAAAAAATGGTGGAGCTGGACGTTCCGGCGATGATCCACGTGAGCGGTTCCTGCAATCCCAATTTCCACGCCACCGGGGCGCACTACATCAACGGCGATACGACGGCGTTCATGCAGTTGATCACCGCTGACCTGTTCCAAGACTTTCCGGCGCTGAAATTCATCATCCCGCACGGCGGCGGAGCCGTGCCGTATCACTGGGGCCGCTATCGCGGGCTGGCGCAGGAGATGGGCCGGCCGCCGCTCACTGAATTGCTGCTCAACAACGTCTTCTTCGATACCTGCGTCTATCACCAACCGGGCATCGAGTTGCTGCTCAAGGTCATCCCGGCGGACAATATCCTGTTCGCGTCCGAGGTGGTGGGGGCGGTGCGGGGCATCGATCCCGAAACGGGGCACTACTATGACGATACCAAGCGCTATATCGATGCGATCGATTGGCTCAGCGCGGAGGACCGGGAGAAAATTTTCCACGGCAACGCGAACAGGGTGTATGGCCGCCTTGATGCGCGCACTAAGAATGCAGCCGCAGTATGATGCAGCGGGCGCCGACAGGGCGCGAGCGCGCTGCGCCGCCGCGATGGCTTCCAAGGCGGCTTAGCCGCGGCTGCATAAACCGGTATTGTGGTACCACGATATCGAATAGGGACAGAATCGGGGGACGTTAAGTCATGGACTTTCAGCGCCAGACCAGTCGCAGGCTGTACGAGGAGCACGCAGCGAGTTTGCTGCTGCTCGGGCGCGTCGAACGCCTGTTCACCGGGCGCGCCGGCGCCTATCCGCCGGCAGCGGACGATGGCGACTGGCCTGCGTTCGCGCGTACGCTGCTCAGCGCGATCGAAGTCGAAGTCGCGCGCCATTTCGAGTTCGAGGAGCGCGACCTGTTCCCGCGGCTGGAGGAAGCCGGGGACGGCGATCTGGCGGCGCTGCTGAACGAGGAACACTCGACCATACGCGCGGTGGCGCAGCCGCTCGTCGACCTGCTGCGCCAGGCGCTCGCGGGCGGATTGCAGGCGCAGCAGTGGCAGACACTGAAAACGCTGGCGCTCGAATTCAGCGAACGCCTGGGTTCGCATGCGCAGAAGGAAGACGGCGCTCTGCTGCCGCTGCTCGAGCATCTGCTCGACGAGGACACGGATCGCGAACTGTTCGGCGCCTACGCGGCGGGCTGAAAGGAAAAAGAAATGGCGGAGCGTGCACAGGCAGGGCCCCTTTCCGGCGTCAAGCTGCGGCGGCTCGCCGCGCAGGACCTCGACGCCGTGGTCGAGATCGATGCGCAGATTACCGGCCGCTCGCGCCGGGCTTATTTCGAGCGCCGGCTGCAGGCCGCGCTGCGCGCGCCGGCCCTGCACACCCAGTTCGCGGCGGAGGAGGATGGCGTGCTCGAGGGCTATGTCCTCGCGCGCAGGCTCGAGGGCGAATTCGGCGGCGTCGAGCCGGGGTTGCGGCTGGAGGTGATCGGCGTGCGCCCGGGCGAACAGGGACATGGCTATGGCGATGCGCTGCTCGGGGCTCTCGAGGCCCATGCCCGCGAGGACGGCATCCGCGAAGTGCGTACCCAAGCGCCATGGAAAGACCATGGCATGCTGGGTTTTCTCGACCACGCCGGCTTCAATCTCGGCGGTACCCAGGTCATCGATTGTGCAATCCATCGCGGACGGATGGGCAGTGGCGACGAGGAAAAGGTACTGGCCCCGGAGCACCACCGATTCAGCGCCGAGATCGACTACGGCGCGCCTCAAACCAACGATTTCGAGGCGCTCGCGCGCGACCGCGCCGACGTGCGCTCGCTCGAGCGCGCTGACCTCGACGACGTCGTGCGCATCGACCGGCGCATCGTGGACCGCGACCGCGGCGCCTATATCGGCCGCGTGGTGGACGAGGCGCTGCTCGACTCGGCGATCCGCGTCTCGCTTGTCGCACACCAGGATCGCTCCGCGACCGGCTTCGTCATGGCGAGTGTCGATTTCGGCGATTTCGGCCGCACCGAGCCGGTAGCGGTAATCGACACCATCGGCGTCGATCCCGGCTTCACCGGCGCAGGCATCGGCACCGCGCTGCTGTCGCAACTGTTCGTCAACCTCGAGGCACTGCAGGTGGAGCGCGTCGAGACGGTAGTCGCGCGCGATAACTTCGGCCTGCTCGCATTCTTTTATCGCGCCGGCCTCGGACCGAGCCAGCGCCTGGGCTTCGTCAAGCGCCTCGCCTGAGTTCCGGGGCGCTGTCCCCCAGGGGGATTTCCTCCCGGGCACAACTCGCTCCCGCCAGGGCGGGGGTCGCAGGAGTGAGCTTGCTCGCGAATATAAGCTCAGGTTACATAGAAAGCGACAGCGATGAAATGCGCCGCGCTGCCGCCGAGCACGAACAGGTGCCACACGCCGTGAAAGTGGCGCACGCGCTCGTCCAGGACGTAGAAGACGATGCCGCCGGTATACAGCAGTCCTCCGGCCAGCAACCACGCGAGTCCGGGCGTGCCCAGACCTTCGGCGAGCGGGCGCAGCGCGGCCACGCCCATCCACCCCATGACGACGTAGATGACGATCGACAGGCGGCGCGCGCCCTTGCCGAGCACGAATTCCTGCGCGATCCCGATGGCGGCGAGTCCCCAGGCCAGGCCGAACAGCGTCCAGCCCCATGGCCCGCGCAGGGTCACCAGGGCGAACGGCGTATACGTGCCGGCGATGAGCACGTAGATCGAGCAGTGGTCGAGCTTGCGCAGGATGGTCTTCGCCCGTCCGCGCGCGCTGTGGTAGAGCGTCGAAGCCCCATAGAGCAGGAACAGGGCCGCGCCGTAGGTGCTGAAGCCGACGACCTTCCACGCATCCCCGCTGCGCGCCGCAAGGACTACCAGCAGCGGCGCGCCGATGGCCGCAAATACGGTGCCGGCCAGGTGGGTGTAACTGTTGAAGCGTTCTCCGTAATACATCGCTTATCCGGCATCCCGAAAGGCATCCGGCACACTGCCGCAATTGTGCGCCGTTTCGTCGGTCTGATATTCTATGCGCTTTAACGCTCTTTTGACGATGAAGAATCCGGCCTAAAGGTCAAGCATGCTCAGACTCGCGATCCCGCTGTTGCTTGTGACTTTCCTTGCCTCCTGCGCGACCAAACCGATGGTTCCCGCCGCCGCTGTTTCCGACCTCGCCCCGACGGGCAGGCTGCGCGCTGCGATCAACTTCGGCAATCCGATTCTAGCGGCCAGGGACGCGTCCACCGGGGAAGCACGCGGCGTTTCGGTCGATCTCTCGCGCGAACTGGCGCGGCGCCTCGGCGTTCAGCTCGAACTGGTGACTTACGACGCGGCGGGCAGGGTGGTGGCGGCGCTCAAGTCCGGTGCCTGGGACGTCGCTTATGTCGCAATCGATCCGGTGCGCGCGAACGAGATCAGCTACTCCGCGGCCTATGTCGTGATTGAAGGCGCCTACCTGGTGCGGCAGGATTCGCCGATACGCAGTAACGCCGAAGTTGATCGCGCCGGCGTGCGCGTCGCCGCCGCAACCGGGAGCGCGTATGACCTCTATTTATCGCGCGAGCTGAAACAGGCGAAGATCGTT
>JADGRR010000120.1 GCA_017880745.1 Burkholderiales bacterium | reverse complement strand
CCAGCGGCCGAATGCCAGCGCGTGCGGCGCGACGGTATCCGCCGCGCTGCGGCCGACCAGGTAATTGACGCTCCACAGCGCCGGAGCGATGAAAATCAGGGCGAATGCCCACTGCTTGCGATGTTCGGGGGTCAATGGCATGCCGGAAAAAGGGAACGGGGCGCGTTGCGCCCCGTTCCCGCGATTATAGTGGAACCCGGCGGGAAATCCATCCACTTGCCTTGCCCGTCTCCCAACGGCAGTTCGCACTGCGAACCCGCCAACCGCTAGAATGGCGGAATGTCAGACAGCAAACCAATCACCGGACTGATCCTTGCCGGCGGCCAAGGCAGGCGCATGGGCGGCGTCGACAAGGGGCTGCAGATGTTCCGCGGCAAGCGCCTGATCGACCACGTCTACGAGCGCCTTGCGCCGCAGGTCGGCGGCATTATCATCAATGCCAACCAGAACCACGACGCCTACAAGACCTTCGGCGTGCGCGTGGTCAGCGACGCCATCGGCAATTTCGCCGGGCCGCTCGCGGGGCTGCACGCCGGCCTGTCGGTGTCGCGCCGCCCCTATCTCGCATCGGTGCCCTGCGATTCGCCCTTCGTGCCGGAGGATCTGGTCGAGCGCCTGATGGCACGGCTGAATGAATCGGGTGCCGCGATCGCAGTGGCCACGACCAGGGGACGACCAGAGCCGGTATTCTGCCTCGTGCGGCGCAGCGTCCTCGAGTCGCTCACCATTTTTTTGAAGAGCGGCGGCCGCAAGGTCTATGACTGGTACGCGAGCCTGCCCTTGGTCGAGGTGGATTTCGACGACCAGGCGGAGGCCTTCAGCAACATCAATACGCGGGAGGAATTGGCGTCCTTTGAGGCCGGAATCACGCAGAAGGAGGCGACTGCGGCGGTTACGGCGGTAGCGCCCGTCACCGCCGCGGCGGCTGCTGCGGCCGTCGAGCGCCTGTCGCCGCCGTCCGCTGCCGCGCCGGCCGGCGTCGTCTCAGGCGACGCGCGTGCGCGCACCACCGCACCAGACGCGCTTGCGCGCGTCGTGAGCTGCATGGACGATTACGATCCGAACGCGCTCAAGGTGGAAAAGGCGCGCGAGGTGATCCACTCCTTCCTCACCCCGGTGGCGACCAACGAGAAAGTTTCAGTGCGCGCGGCGCTGGGTCGCGTGCTGGGCGAAGACATCATATCCACGCTCGACGTGCCCGCGCACGACAACTCCGCCATGGATGGCTATGCCGTGCGCCATGCCGATTTGAAAGCTACGGGAGAAACCGAACTGCGCCTCGCCGGCAGCGCGTTCGCGGGTCGGCAGTTCGCCGGCAAGCTGGGCAGGCACGAATGCGTGCGCATCATGACCGGCGCGGTGATGCCGCACGGGGCCGATTCCGTGGTGATTCAGGAAATTGCCCGGGTCGAAGGCGACAAGATACGCATCCCCGCGGGCCAGAAAAAGGGCCAGAATCGCCGCCTCGCGGGCGAGGATCTCGCCGCTGGCAAACCCGTGCTCAGGACCGGGCGGCCGGTCGGACCGGCCGAGCTGGGGTTGATCGCATCCCTGGGCCTGGCCGAAGTGACGGTACGACGCCGCCTGCGTGTGGCGTTCTTCTCGACCGGCGACGAATTGGCCTCGGTCGGCTCGGTGCTGAAGCCAGGCGAGGTGTACGACAGCAACCGCTACACGCTCTATGGCATGCTGTCGCGCCTGGGCTGTGATGTCATCGATATGGGCGTGGTGCGCGACGATCCGGCCAGTCTGGAACACGCGCTCAAGGCCGCGGCGGCAGACGCAGACGCGATCATCACCTCGGGCGGCGTGTCCGTGGGCGAGGCCGATTTCATCCGCGAGTTGCTCGGCAAACTGGGCGAAGTCGTGTTCTGGAAGATCGCCATGAAGCCGGGCCGGCCCATGGCCTTCGGCAAGATCGCTCACGCCGGAAACGAGGCGCATTTTTTCGGCCTGCCGGGCAATCCGGTCGCGGTGATGGTCACCTTCTACCAGTTCGTACGCGATGCGCTGCTCGCCCTGTCCGGCCGCTCGGACGATTATGCGCTGCCGTTGCTGCAGGCGCCCTGCACTTCCAGCATCAGGAAAAGCCCCGGGCGCACCGAGTTCCAGCGCGGCCTGCTGGCGCGCGACGAGCGCGGACAGTGGAGCGTAGGCCCCACCGGCGCGCAGGGCTCGGGCGTGCTGCGCTCGATGGCGGAAGCGAACTGTTTCATCGTGCTCGAGCACGAGCGCGGCTCGGTCGAGCCGGGCGACCTGGTACAGGTGCAGTTGTTCGACGGGTTGGTGTAGGGAGGCGTTCGACGCCGGCGCTTGCACCGGGCTCGTCGCCCCTGCGCATCTCACCTCCCCCTGCGGCCGGAATGTCGCGCTTCGAACTTTGGTTCGCAGGTTTGCCTGCTGCGCGCCGCGTCAAGTCTTGCGTTCGTCCGCGAGCCGCACCACGTTGTCCGCGGCTGGCTTCTCATCGATCTCCGCCGCTTCGATGCGCTGGAACTGCTGCGTAATCTTGCCCCCAGTGACCTGAATTTTCTCCACGTCCTCGTTGGCCTGCCGGATATGGTCGGCGAGCTTTTTCATGCGCTCGTCGAAACGGCCGAACTCGACCGCGAGGCGAGACAGCGACTCCTTGATCACGTGGATCTGCTTGCGCGTCTCCACGTCCTTCAACACCGCGCGCGCCGTGTTCAGCACCGCCATCAGCGTGGTCGGAGACACGATCCATACGCGCCTCGCGTTCGCGTATTCCACCACCTCGGCATGATAAGCATGGATCTCGGCGAACACCGCCTCGGCCGGCACGAACATCACCGCGCCGTCGGAGGTCTCGTTGGCGATGATGTACTTGGACGCGATGGCGTCGACGTGCTTCTTGATGTCGGAGCGGAACGCCTTCTGTGCCAGGCTGCGGTCCACCTCGTTCACGCCGGCCTCGAACATGCGGTGGTAGTTCTCCAGCGGGAACTTCGAATCCACCGCCACCAGGCCCGTCGGCTCGGGCAGCTTGAGCACGCAGTCGGCGCGCGTGCCGTTCGACAGCGTGTACTGCATCTCGAACGCGCCCGGGGGCATGACGTTGCGCACCAGCGCCTCGAGCTGCACTTCGCCGAAAGCGCCGCGCGACTTCTTGTCGCCGAGCAACTCCTGCAGGCTGACCACGCTGCCGGTGAGGCTGTCGATTTTCTTCTGCGCCTCGTCGATGGTGGCGAGGCGCTGCATCACGTTGATGAAAGTCTCGTTGGTCTTCTTGAAGCCCTCGTCCAGGCGCTCGCTCACCTTCCCTGATATCTGCTCCAGGCGCTGGTCGATCTTGGCGTTCAATTGCTCGGTCGTCGCGGCCAGCTGCCTGATCATCGCCTCCCTGCTCTCCCCGAGATTCTCGGAAAGGCTGAGTTTGAGCGCATGCAGCGTGTCGCGGGTTTGCTTGAGTTCATCGGCAAGGGTGCCGCGCAAGCGATCCGAAGATTCGCCAAAATTGTTGCCGAGGCGATCACCCAGTTGGGACAGGCCGCCGTGCAGGTCCTTGAGCATCTCGCGGTGTTTCTCATCCAGGCCTTTTTCCAGACCCGCCGGCAACGACTCAAGCTCGCGGGTCAGTGAGGCCACGCGCCAGGCGAGCCAGCCCGCAACCAGGAGCAGCAGAACGGAGAGAACGATGAGGAGTTCCAGCATGGGTCAAAGTATAGCAAAGCCGGGTAAGGGGTCGGTTCATCGCTCATGAAGCTTCGCGCAATGCCAGCATCGGCGGATGATTCAGCGCGGCGCGACCGCCCAGCCAGGCATTGAGCGCCACGCAGGCGAGGCCCGCGAGCGGCCCGGCGAGCCAGATCGCGGCATTGAACTGCCAGGGGAACTGGAACACGCGCTCGGCGAGCACGTAGCCGATCGCCGTCGTCCCGGCCGCGGCGAGCACCCCCGCCACCAGCCCCAGCGCCATGAACTCGGCACGCTGCGCACCCGCCACCTGCGCGCGGCTCGCTCCCAGCGCCCGCATCAGCGCCGCCTCCTGCACGCGCTCGTCCTGGGTGGAGAGCAGGGCCGCATACAGCACCAGCACGCCCGCAACCAGAGCGAACAGGAATACGAACTCCACCGCACGAATCACCTGGTCGAGCACGCCGTTGATCTGACGCATGACGGCGCCGACGTCGATCACGGTAAGGTTAGGAAATGCCTGCGTCAGGCGGGTGGTGAACATCGCCTCGGTGGCGGGCAGGCGGAAGGTGGTCATGAAGCTCAGCGGAAAACCCGCCAGCGCCTTGGGGGTGGTCACGAAAAAGAAATTCGGCCGCATCGTATCCCAGTCGAGCTTGCGCAGGCTCGTCACCGGCACGGTGGCGCTCGCGCCGCCGCCCGAGAAACTCAAGCTGTCGCCGAGTTTGATGCCCAAACGCTCGGCGATCCAGACTTCGACCGAAACCGAACCCTGCGCCAAATCCTCAGCGTTGAACCAATGCCCGCCAGTCACCTGATTTCCGGGCGGAGGCGTCTGCATGAAGCTCAGGTTGAACTCGCGGTCGATCTGGCGCCGGGCGCGTTCGTCGGCGTAATCGGCTGCGCTGACTGCGCGGCCGTTGATCGCGGTCAGCCGCGCCCGCACCATGGGAAAGGTGGACGGCGCCTCGACCTTGTTTTCCGCCAGGAATCGCGCCAGCGGCTGCACCTGCTCCGGCTGGATATTGACGACGAAGCGGTTGGGCGCGTCCTGCGGCAGCTTGGTGCGCCAGGACTCCAACAGGTCGCCGCGGATGAAAGTCAGCAGCAGCAATGCGGTCAGGCCCAGGGCAAGCGCGACGATCTGCACCGCGTTGGCGCGGCTGCGCCGGCGCAGATTTGCGAGGCCGTAGCGCCAGGACACGCTGCCCGCGCGGCCCAGGGCGGCGAACAGCCGCAAGGCGCCAAGGCTCGTCAGCCAGAACAGCATGAACGCCGCGGCAAAGCCGACGAACACGGTGGCGCCCAGTTTGAGTTCCCCCGCCTGCCACACCAGCAACGCCCCCAGCGCGGCCAACCCGAGCGCGTAGCCGGCGAGTGCGCCTTGCCTGGGCGCGCCGACTTCGCGGCGGATGACGCGTATCGCCGGCACATTCTTCAACTGCAGGAGCGGCGGCAGCGCGAAGCCGAGCAGCAGCAAGAGGCCCGCGGCAAATCCCTGCAGCACCGGATAGGCGCCGGGCTGCGGCAGCGACGAAGCGACAAAATCGGTCAGCCAGCGCGCGATCACCGCCTGACCGGCGAAGCCCAGCACGCAGCCGATGGCGCAGGCCGCGAGGCCGAGCAGCACGAATTCCCAGCTGAATAAAGCAAACAGCCGGCCCTGTTGCGCGCCGAAGCAGCGCATCACGGCATAACCGTCCAGATGGCGCTGGGTATAGCGGCGCGTGGACAGCGCGATGGCCACAGCGGCGAGAATCACCGCGAGCATGGCCGAGAGGCCGAGAAATTGCTGCGCGCGGTCCAGCCCCGCGCGCACCTCGGGGCGCGCGTTGCCCAGGCTTTCGATGCGTTGCCCGGGACCCAGCTTCGGCTTGGCCCAGGTCTCGTAGGCTTCAGTGCTCGCGCGCGCGCCCGCGACGTAAAGCTGATAGCTCGCGCGGCTGCCGGTCTGGATCAGCCCCGTGGCGGGCAGATCGTCCATGCGCAGCAGCAGGCGCGGCGCAATATTGAAAAAGCTCACGCCGCGATCCGGTTCCAGGGTCAGCACCGCGCCCACCGTCAGGCGCGCATTGCCAAGTTCGATCTGCTGCCCCACCTCGACGCCGAGCGCGGCGCTCAGGCGTTCGTCCAGCCAGACGGTCCCCGGCGGCGGGATCGCGTCGGTTTCGGCATCCGCGGCATTCAGGCGCGGTGCAACGCGCAGCTTGCCGCGCAATGGGTAGCCCGCGCTCACCGCCTTCACCCCCGCGAGCTGGGTTACATCGCCCGCGCGCGCCATGCTGACAAAGCTCACGCCGTCGACGCGGGCAAGGCCGCGCTTCGCGATTTCCTCGCTCAGATCCGGAGCGAAGGGATGATCGGACACCAGCAGCACGTCGGCGCCCAGCAACTGGTTTGCCTCGCGCGTCAGCGCCTGCCACACGCGGTCGGCGAAGAAGGCGACGCTGGTGACGCTGGCCACGGCGATGACCAGAGCCAGCGCCAGCACGCGCAGTTCGCCTGCGCGCCAGTCGCGCAGCAGCATTTTCACCGGCAGGGGCAAATTAACCGGCGCTTGAAAAACCGGCTTCATGCGACGATGCGCCCGCCATGCAGGCGTATCTGGCGCTGGCAGCGGCGCGCGATCGCGTCATCGTGGGTTACCAGCACCAGCGTGGTGCCGGCCGCGGCGTTGAGCGCAAACATCAGATCGATAATGCCGGCGCCGGTGTCCGGGTCGAGATTCCCGGTGGGTTCGTCGGCAAGCAGCAGCTTGGGCTGCATGACGAAAGCGCGCGCCAGCGCGACGCGCTGCTGCTCTCCGCCGGAGAGGTGCTTCGGATAGTGCGCGAGGCGTTCGCCCAGGCCGACACGCTCGAGCATGGCCGTCGCGTGCTGCCCCGCGCCGGCAGTGCCGGCCAACTCCAGCGGCAGCATCACGTTCTCCAGCGCGTTCAGTGCCGGCAGAAGCTGGAACGACTGGAACACGAAGCCGAGCAGCTTCGCGCGCAGGGCGGCGCGGCCGTCCTCGTCCAGCGCGAACAGGTCCACGCCGTCCAGATGCACGCTGCCGGCGCTGGGCGTATCCAGCCCGGCGAGCAGGCCCAGCAGCGTGGATTTGCCCGAACCCGAGGCACCGACAATGGCCGCCGCCTCACCCGCCATGACCGCGAGGTCGATCTCATGCAGAATGGTAAGCTGGCTCGCGCCGTTCGGCACCACTTTGGACAGGCCGGCTGCTTTTACCATGAGCGCGTCGATGGATGGGGTCATGCTGCGAAGATTATTGGTCATCTGGTTGATGTGTTTGCCGCTCACGGCGTGGGCCGGCGGCACGATCCTGATCTATGGCGACAGCCTGTCCGCCGCCTATGGCTTGAGCCAGGACGCCGGCTGGCCCGCCCTGTTGCAAGCGCGGCTGAAACAGAAAGCAATGGATTATACCGTGCTGAACGCCAGCATCAGCGGCGAAACCACGAGCGGCGGCGCGGCGCGCATCGCCGAAGCGCTGAAGGCGCACCAACCCAAGGTGGTCATCGTCGCCCTCGGTGCGAACGACGGCCTGCGCGGGCTGCCGCTGGCGCAGATGCGCACGAACCTCGCGAAAATCGTGCGCGCAAGCGAAAAAGCCAAGAGCCGTGTGCTGCTCGTGGGCATGCGCCTGCCGCCCAACTACGGCGAAACCTATACGCGGCCGTTCGCACAGATCTACGTCGATCTGGCGCGCGAATACAAGACCGCGCTCGCGCCCTTCCTGCTCGAAGGCATGGCCGAGCAACGCGAGTTGTTTCAATCGGACAACCTGCATCCGACGGCGCAGGCGCAACCGATTATCCTGGACAACATCTGGACGGCGCTGGCGCCCCTGTTGAAATGAGCCAGCCGAAGCGAGCCACATGAAATGAGCCAGCGTAAATTTCCTGCCGTGTTCATGCGCGGCGGCACCAGCAAGGCGATCATGTTCCACGCGCGCGACCTGCCCGCGGCGCGGGCCGAATGGGATGCGATTTTTCTCTCCGCCATGGGCAGCCCCGACCCCAACGGCAGGCAACTCGACGGCATGGGCGGCGGGGTGTCGTCCTTGTCCAAGGTGTGCGTCATCGCACCTTCGCAACGCGAGGACGCGGACATCGACTACACCTTCGCGCAAGTCCAGGTGAAGGAGGCGCGGGTCGACTACGGCGCTAACTGCGGCAACATGTCCTC
>JADGRR010000119.1 GCA_017880745.1 Burkholderiales bacterium | reverse complement strand
CCGCTGGTCTCGGTGATGGTCTGAGGGATTCGGACTAAAGCCTGCGACGGCGCACGCCGCACAGTCGAGGCATAGGCGGGAAACAGGGAGGGCGGCTGCGCTCTTTCATCTTCGCGATTGTAAATGTCGGCCATGACCGGTCACCGGCATTTCCTCTCCAAACCGGCCATTCATGCGGTGTGGCCGCCCGGAAGTGACCACTGGAAAGGCAATGCTCAATTTGTCGGATTGAAAGGCGGCTGTGCAACGATAGTAGCCATTGGCTCTAACGCGATGCACCACGGCAACCGGCCACGAGCGGACGGTCGGCGGAGCGCATCACCGACCCGGTCAGTTCACGAGATTGAGAACCCTCCGGAGCAGGCGTTCCTTCAGCACTAAACCGATACTGGCGCCCCCGAGCATGAATGCCAAAGGTCCAATATTTCGCCACAGCATGATCATGATAGTGCCGAGGAGAAGTGCCCACGCAGTCCAGTCCGGCGCGGCATGAGGTGCCAATTGCCCGAGTGAAACCGCGAGCGCGCCGATTACCGCCGGTCCGACGCCTCGCATGAATGCCTTGAGCCAGGCAAGGTTACCCATGCGTTTCAGCATAGGCAGGATGCTCAGCATCATTAGGAACGACGGCAGAAAGATCGCGCCTGCTGCGATTGTGGCGCCCACAATTCCCTTCAGCTTGAAACCGATGAAGGCGGCCAGCATCAGAATCGGTCCCGGAGTAAGCTGCCCGAGGGCGAGTCCGTCGACGAACTCCTGCGGGGTAAGCCACCCCAGTTGTACGACGACCTGCTCTTGCATGAAGGCTAACATCGATAGGCCGCCGCCGAACGTAAAAGCTCCCACTTTGAAGAAAAACGAGCCTAAGTCCAATAGACTGGGGGCGACTCCGTCCATGATTGGAATAACCGGCGCTGCATCCGAGCTGGCATAAAGCAACTCGAGTCCACGCATAAGGACAAGCCCGATAAGGACGACCGCCAAGCCGATCACGCCATGACGGCGTGAATCGAATACTGCGATGCCCGCGCACCCTGCGATCAGCAGGGTGATCACGAGGCCGATGTGCGGTGCCGCCATCGTTGCCGCCGCAGCGACAGCGATCACGACTTGTACCATTTCTTTGATCGCATTCTTGCCGAGGCGATAGACAGCAACCGTGAAAATTCCCAGGACGACGGGGCCGATGCCGTAGAACGCGCTGCGCATGGAAGGGAGTGCACCGTAAGCGAGGTAGGCGGCCGCCAGCGCGAGCATGATGAAGAATGCGGGCAAAACGAAGCATAGTCCCGCGATGATCCCGCCTGCCATCCCGCCCTTCGCGTGCCCGATGAAGATGCCGAGTTGGGTCGCTCCGGGGCCGGGCAGCATATTGACAAGTGCCAGGCCCTCTAAAAACTTCTCCTTCGAAACCCACCCGCGCTTTTCCTGCAGCTCGGCTTGCATGATGCCCATGATCGCCGGTCCGCCGTAGCTCATGGCCCCGAGTTTCAGAAACGCGCGCGCCAATTCCGCCAAGCCAACTCTTTGCTCTTCCATCGCAGCCTCCTATTGTCCGAAACGAAGAAAGACTACTTCGCGACCACCCCGAACTGAAAATCGTCGAACACCGTCACACTGTCCGCCTTGGTCCATACGCCGACAGCACCCGGTTCCTTGATGTGATCATCCTCAGCTTCGATATAGAGCTTGCCGTCAAAGAGAACGCGAATCTTATTGCCTTGAAACTCAGCGCGCAGGGAGTGCCAGACGTTGAGCGGCACCGGCGCATTCACGTATTTGATAGTCGAGCGAATTCCGAGCGTGGTGTAATAGAGCGACACATTGTCCTCGTTCGCATTCGCGCGAGCGACGTAATACGTTCTCCCGTCTTGCCAGCGCCAGACGACGCCTCCCGCCTGATCTTCTCTGCCGCTGATCGCCTTGAACCTAGTTTCAACAAAGCCATCCGCGATTGCGACATCCTTCTTGACTGCCCAGGGATACGTGCCGGAGCCGGATTGTTTCAAGACATTTGGCTTACTCGGCGCTGTCGGATCGACTGTCACGGCCCATACAGGCGATCCAAAGCCTGTAACTCCTGAAACCCAGCCCGAAGGTAATGCACCAACCGCCGTCTGGTCGAAATTTTCGGCTTGGGACATCACGGTTGTAGAGACCAACGATGCTGCCAGAAACAAAAGAATCCCTTGCATAGCGGCCTCTCCTTGATACCACACGGACAGGACATGGCAAACAGCGAGACCTCAATTGGTCGAGATCGGAGCTTCATCAAATCACCGCTGATCCCGCAGAACGCCCTCGGCAGCGGTTGTGCCGTATCGCCGGTATTCAATGCGTTCATTCGATTTGCAGATTTCGTTGCACCCGGTTTCGTCGTTCTTGCTGCGCTTGTCCTGCCGCGTGATACATAAAGAATTGCCTTCAAGATGCCATGTGTCGCGAAGTGTCTCCGCTAGCTCAAGCGATTTCAGCGTTTAATTCAGATTGAAATCATCCGACCAGTGGGTATCATCGGTCTCGGTGCATGTAACCGACCAGCGCCACCGGACCGGCAAAGCCCCAGGTACCGGGGCCCAGCATGTACCGGGTCAGCTGCCCAAACGAATAGACCGCCCGCGTCTGATCCATGGTCGATTCAGACCCTCATCTGGATCGGGCCGCCGGCTGCCTTCCAGCCCGAATGACCGACCTTCATGTAGCGGGCGTCGAACCCGGCATCGCGCAGCGCGATCGCGGTGCGGCAACCGACGTGGAAGCCGTAGGCGCAGTACACCCCCACCGGCGCTTCCTTGGAGAGCTCACCCATCCACTCGTCGACGCGCTCCGGGTCGCGCCAGATGACGCCTTCAGCTATGTCCTGCTGGCGCGACACGAAGTGCTTCGGCCGAGTGTCGATCAGCTGCAGCGGCTTGCCTTCGGCCAGCATCGCCCTCACCTCCTCGACGCCGACGCCGGGCAGGTCACCGAACTCCTCCTGCACCAGCGGCCGCGGCGGTGCCACCTTGGTCGCATCCTCGTACCGGCCCTCGACCGCCCGCCAGTCAACGTTGCGCATGAACGTATCGACGTAGGCCTTCACGTTCGCGCCGAAGTCGATGTGATAGGCATGCTCGTACATATCGAGCGCAAGGACCGGAATGCCGCCCGCCACGGCTTGGCTGTGCTCGGCCGCGTACTGGTTGAGGAGGCGCCCGTTGCGCGGTATCCACGTAAGCAGCACCCACCCCGAGCCGCCACCGAGCGCGTAGCCCATGGAGGAAAACTCGGTGCGCCATCGCTGCACCGATCCGAAGTCGCGCGCGAGCGCGTCGGACATCGCTTTCGTCACTTTGCCTTCGCCGCCCATGCTGGCGAAATAAAGCTCGTGTAGCAACGTGGAATTGAGCGCGACCAGTTCCTCGCGCTTCAGGCCGTTGATGACGTAGCCCGGCGTACTCGCAATATCGAGCGACTCGAGCTGCTCGGTGATGGCGTTCAGGCGTCGGAGCGCCCCGCCGTAGTTGTTCTCGTAATGGCTCTCGATGAGCGGCAGCGAAAGGCCGCTCAGTGTCCAGGGTCGGCAATAGATCTGCTTCAATTGATATGTCATAGGGTGCTCCATTCAGTTCGGGTTAGAAGAAAAGGCATATCGAGTTCCCTCGCGCTCGCCGAGCGCTTGCCGTCTTCTCGAGAGAGGAGCAGCGTTCCGTTTAACATGCGTACTCCTTTCCCCAGAGGGGGGGCGGAGCAGCGCTTGAGACAGTGTCGTCTTGGACGCCGGGTGTCTGCGAAGACCCGGCCAGGGTCTTTGGCTGCGGTAAGGCGGCCTCGGACTCCACGCAGGACGCAGCGTATCGAGCCGGGCCGGCCATGTCCAGTACCGGCGAGTATCTTTTACCACTAATCTGTGATATCCATAACATTCATGACTGTCCTCGACGCACTGATTCTGAGCCTGCCCACCCGGAATTCGACCGCGCGGATGCGCGTATGGCGGGCCCTGAAGGATCTGGGCTGCGGCGTCTTGCGTGACGGTGTATACGTCTTGCCGGCGGGCGCGTCGGCAAGCGCGGCCCTCGAAAGAGTCGAATCCGACATTCGCTCCAGCGGCGGATTCGCAATGCGGGTGGAGCTGCACCTCAAGACCGGGGAGCAGCGCGCGCGCCTGCCGGCTCTATTCGACCGCACGCCCGAGTACGCCGTGCTGCTGGATTCGATCAGGGACACGCGCGCGCGCCTGCGTGGCCTCGGTCCGCGCAAGGCGCAAACAAGCCTCGACCGGCTGCAGCGCCAGCTCGACAAGCTCGATGCCATGGACTTCTTCCCTGGCGCGGCAAGAACCCAGGCAACGGTCGCCATCACGACGCTGAAGCGGGATTACCGGGAAATCTATTCGCGGAACGAACCGCGCGCATCGCGCAGGCGGCTGCGGCCGGCCGATCGCACGAAGTATCGTTCGCGGATATGGGCGACGCGGAAGGACCCGTGGGTGGACCGATTGGCGAGCGCGTGGTTGATCAGGCGGTTCATCGATTCCGCGGCGCGATTCATCTGGCTCGATCGACCGAGCAGCCTGCCGAAGCGCGCAGTCGGATACGATTTTGACGGCGCCGAATTCACCCACGTCGGGAAACGAGTGACCTTTGAAGTGCTTATGGAGGCATTCAGCCTGGATAAAGACCCGGCACTCGCAGCGATCGGCGCCTCGGTGCATTTCCTGGACGTAGGCGGCAGCATCGTAGCAGACGCCAGGGGCCTGGAAACGGTACTCAAGGGGGTGAAGGAAAAGGCACGTAATGATGACGCGATGCTGAGTGAGGCGATGCGGATCTTTGATCACTTCTACTCAGCGTACGCTGAGAGAAGAACAACTTCCACGTGAATTGGATGCCAGCCGTCGACGTTGACTTGGATACTTTGCTCAATTGACCTCTACGGGTCGGAAGTATCGACGCTGACGTGGTAGGTTGACTGTCCGCTTTCCCAATTGAGGTGCTTCCGCTTTGGGGTCGAGAACGGACGTTCATATCGAATTCGAACCCGCCTATGGTAGAACGCAGGATAAACGCAGGGCTTCTACGGGCTTTGGCGGGCCCGTGCGATTGAGGCGGGCCGTTTAAACAACAAGTTACACTTTTGACTTCGGCTGTTAGACTGCCCATTCCAGGACGGCGCAGGAGCCGGCGCCAAGTTGACGTTAACGTAAACGTCAACTAAACTGGGAATTCGCCGAATTCCGCCAGCGGGGTTGCCATGACCGACCTATCCGTCAGCGCCAATCTGACCATCTACAAGCCCAAGCACAAGGTGCGCTTCGTCACCGCGGCTTCGCTGTTCGACGGCCACGACGCCTCGATCAACATCATGCGCCGCATCCTGCAGGGCACCGGCTGCGAGGTGATCCACCTCGGCCACAACCGCTCGGTGGAGGAGGTGGTGACCGCCGCCTTGCAGGAAGACGTGCAGGGCGTCGCCATCAGCTCCTACCAGGGCGGCCACGTCGAGTACTTCAAGTACATGCTCGATCTCTTGCGCGAGCGCGGCGGCGGCGAGATCAAGGTGTTCGGCGGCGGCGGCGGCGTGATCGTGCCCGAGGAAATGGCCGAGCTGCACGCCTACGGCGTCGCGCGCATCTACTCGCCCGAGGACGGCCAGAAGATGGGCCTGCAGGGCATGATCAACGACATGGTCATGCGCTGCGACGTCGACCTCGCGCAGCACGCGCCGCGCGACTTGAAGGCGGTCAAGGGCGGCGACCGGCGGGCGCTGGCGCAGCTCATCACCGCGCTCGAGAATAAACCCGCGGCGCCTGGCGCCGGTGCGGAGGCGATCGCCAGGCTGCGCGACACCGTGCTCAAGGACGCCGCAGCCCTGGACATCCCGACCCTGGGCATCACCGGCACCGGCGGCTCGGGCAAGTCGTCGCTCACCGACGAATTGATCCGGCGCTTTCGCCTGGACCAGGACGACAAACTGAATATCGCGGTGATCGCGGTGGATCCGTCGCGGCGGAAGTCGGGCGGGGCGCTGCTCGGCGACCGCATCCGCATGAACGCGATCAACGGCAGCCACATCTTCATGCGCTCGCTCGCCACCCGCGCCGCCGGCTCCGAGATTTCCGAGGCCCTGCCCGAGGCGGTCGCCGCGTGCAAGATCGCCGGGTTCGATTTGATCGTGGTCGAGACCTCCGGCATCGGACAAGGGGATGCTGCGATCGTGCCGCTGGTGGACGTGTCGCTCTACGTGATGACGCCCGAATTCGGCGCCGCGAGCCAGCTCGAGAAAATCGACATGCTCGATTTCGCCGACTTCGTCGCCATCAACAAATACGACCGCAAGGGCGCGGCCGACGCGTTGCGCGACGTGAGGAAGCAATACCAGAGGAACCGCGAGGCGTTCAAGACCGCGGCCGAAGAGATGCCGGTGTACGGCACCATCGCCTCGCGCTTCAACGACGACGGCGTCACCGCGCTCTACCAGGCCCTGTTGCCGCGGCTCGCCGAGCACGGCCTGAAGACCAAGCCGGGCAAGCTGCCGAGAGTCGAGGTCCGCGCCTCCAGCAGCAAGGCCGTGATCCTGCCGCCGGCGCGCAGCCGCTACCTCGCCGAAATCGCCGACAGCGTGCGCGCCTACCACGCGTTTGCGCGCGACCAGGCGCACCTGGCGCGCGAGCGCCAGCAGCTCACCGCGACCAAGCTCATGCTGCTCGCGGACAAGAGTCCGGCTCCCGGGCCCGAGACCCTCGACAAATTGATCCACGCGCGCGACGCCAAGCTCGACGCGCGCTCGAAGAAGCTGCTCGAAATGTGGCCGCAGATGCTGGCGGCCTACGCCGGCGACGAATACGTGGTCAAGATCCGCGACCGCGAAATCCGCACCAAGCTCACCTCCAAGTCGCTCTCGGGCAGCACCATCCGCAAGGTCGCGCTGCCGCGCTACGAGGACCACGGCGAGCTGCTGAAATGGCTGCTGCTGGAGAACGTGCCCGGCTCTTTCCCCTACACCGCCGGCGTGTTCGCGTTCAAGCGCGAGAACGAAGACCCGACGCGCATGTTCGCGGGCGCAGGAGACGCTTTCCGCACCAACAAGCGTTTCAAACAGGTGTCCGCGGGCATGCCGGCGAAGCGCCTCTCCACCGCGTTCGACTCGGTCACGCTGTACGGCTTCGAGCCGGACGAGCGCCCGGACATCTACGGCAAGGTCGGCAACTCGGGCGTGTCGATCGCCACGCTGGACGACCTGAAGGCGCTCTACGACGGCTTCGATCTGTGCAGCCCGAACACCTCGGTGTCGATGACCATCAACGGTCCGGCGCCGACCATCCTCGCGATGTTCCTCAACGCCGCGCTCGACCAGCAGCTCGACAAGTTCCGCTTGGATAACAACCGCGAGCCGACCGAGGACGAGCGCGACAAGATCAAGGCGTGGACGCTCGCCACCGTGCGCGGCACGGTGCAGGCCGACATCCTCAAGGAAGACCAGGGGCAGAACACCTGCATTTTCTCGACCGAGTTTTCGCTGAAGGTGATGGGCGACATCCAGGAATACTTCGTCCACCACCACGTGAAGAACTTCTATTCGGTGTCGATCTCGGGCTATCACATCGCCGAGGCCGGGGCGAACCCGATCAGCCAGCTCGCGTTCACGCTGTCGAACGGCTTCACCTTCGTCGAGGCCTACCTCGCGCGCGGCATGCACATCGACGACTTCGCGGGGAATCTCTCGTTCTTCTTCAGCTACGGCATGGACCCGGAGTACACCGTGATCGGCCGCGTGGCGCGGCGCATCTGGGCGGTGGCGATGAAAAACCGCTACGGCGCGAACGAGCGCAGCCAGAAGCTCAAGTACCACTCGCAGACCAGCGGGCGGTCCCTCCACGCGCAGGAGATCGCCTTCAACGACATCCGCACCACGCTGCAGGC
>JADGRR010000118.1 GCA_017880745.1 Burkholderiales bacterium | reverse complement strand
CGACTCCCCCGGCCAGGTGCGTCTGGTGAAGGGCAGCCACATCGTCGTGCCGCGCATCCACGACAAACGCTACGCCTACATCCTGCAGAACCCGGACCGGCGGGTGATATTCATGATTCCGTACGAGCGCGAGTTCACGCTCATCGGCACCACCGACGTGCCGGTCACGGGTGAAGATCTCCCGCCGGCGATCTCGCCCGAAGAGGTCACCTACCTGTGCGCCGCGGCGAGCCGCTACAGTGCGCGAGCGGTCACCACCGATCAGGTGGCGTGGAGCTACAGCGGCGTGCGTCCCTTGTACGACGACGGCAAGGAAGACCCTTCGGCTATTACCCGCGACTATGTGCTGCTGCTCGACGATCAGGGTCCGCCGCTTCTGTCCGTTTTCGGCGGCAAGATCACCACTTACCGCAGGCTGGCCGAGCAGGTGATGGAAAAGCTCGCGCGCTGGATCCCGGCGCACCGGCCCTGGACCCATGCCGAAGCGCTGCCGGGCGGTGATTTCGGCGGGCGGGATTTTCCGACCGTGCTGGGCGCGTTCCGCTCGCGTTATTCAGCGCTCGACCCGCATTGGCTGGCGCGCCTGCTGCGCCGCCACGGCACGCTCGCGGGGCAGATTCTCGACGACACGACAACCGAGTCCGACCTGGGCGAGAACTTCGGCGGCGGATTATACGAACGCGAACTCGCCTATCTCGTCGAGCACGAATGGGCGCGCTCCGGCGAAGACGTGCTGTGGCGGCGCACCAAGTGCGGCCTGCATATGAGCGAGGCGCAGCGCCGGCGCGTCGCCCGCCGCCTGGCGGACGGCCGATGAAGCCGCTCGCCGCCATCCCCGCGGCGGTCGTGAAAGACATCCGCGGCGTGTTCTGCGACATCGACGACACACTCACCACCGAAGGCAAGCTCACCGCCGGCGCCTATGCCGCATTGGAGCGGTTGCACTTGGACGGCAAGCTGGTGGTCCCGATCACCGGCCGGCCGGCCGGCTGGTGCGATCATATCGCGCGCATGTGGCCGGTGGACGCGGTGGTCGGCGAGAACGGCGCGTTCTATTTTTATTACGATGCCCCGCGGAAAAAACTGGCGCAGCGCTTTTTGTTCGACGCCGCAGCGCGCGCTGCCAACCGCGAAAAGATGGTTGCCGTGCGCGAGCGCATCCTGCGCGAAGTGCCTGGATGCGCGCTTGCCTCGGACCAGCTCTACCGCGAGGCGGATCTCGCGATCGATTTCTGCGAGGACGTGCCGCGCCTGCCGGTTGCCGAGGTGGACCGGATTGTCGCGCTGATGCGCGCGGCCGGGATGACGGCGAAAATCAGTTCCATCCACGTCAACGGCTGGTTCGGTGATTACGACAAGCTGGGCATGACGCGCACCTTGATGCAGGAGCGCTATGGCGTCGATCTCGCGCGCGACCAGGCCGAGTACCTGTTCGTCGGCGACTCGCCCAACGATGCGCCCATGTTCAGTTTTTTTTCCAACTCGGTCGGCGTGGCCAATGTGGCCGATTTCGGCGGGCGCCTCACCGACGCGCCCACCTATGCAACCAGCCGGCGCAGCGGCGACGGTTTCGTCGAAGTCGCGGAGTTGCTTCTTGGTGCGAATCGTGGCGCGTAGCCTGCGCCGCGTGCAGGCCGCATGCGGCTTGCGCGGCCGAATCCCGATGCGGCCCAATCGGCGGGCGAGAACGGGCAAGTAATGGAATGGTGGCTGGGCTATGCCGCGGTCGGCGCGGCGCCTGGATTTCCACCCAGCTGTTCGCCAGCTTGTTTACTGTCGTCGTTTTTTTCGCCGCGACCAACATCCTGATCGATCGCAAGCCGAAGCCCTCGCGCGCGCTGCCGGGGGCTCTAGGATCGATGCTGGTGGGCGTGGTGATCAGCTTTTTCTCGACCCTCGCGGCTTTGGGGGGCGCGTTCCTTACCATTCCCTTCGCGCTCTATTGCAACGTTCCGTTGTTGCAGGCGATCGGCACCGCAGCGATCGTCGGCTTTCCGATCGCGCTTGCGGGCGGCGTCGGCTTTATCGCCGCGGGCTGGGGGCAAAGCGGCCTGCCGCCGCACAGCATCGGCTATGTGTATCTGCCGGCCGTGCTCGGGATCAAGCTCGCGAGCGTCCTGACAGCACCTTTGGGCGCCGCCGCCGCGCACCGCCTGCCGACCAAGCATCTGAAACAGGTGTTTGCGCTGCTGCTATACGGTCTGGCGGCGAAAATGCTGGTCAGCCTGTGGTGAAACGAATTCAAGGTGTACCAAAGAGAATGCCCGTCCAGACTGCGGACGGGCATCGATCGACGGGCAAACAAGCGCTCAACCGTCGTGCTAGTCGCCTCTGCCATGCTTGCCGCCGTTGTCATGGCCCTTCTGTTTCTTTTGTTTCTTTTCCTTTTTCACTTTGACGGGTTTGTACCCCTTGTCGCGTACCCAGTGGCCCTCCGCGCGAACGTAGCTCCGATCGCGCTGCTCCCAGCGGTCCGGCTCCCAGCGATAGCCTTCGCGTTGAACGATTGCGCGTCCGCGAACCCAGACGTGGCGCTCGCCGTTCCAGCCCCAGTATCCCGGCGCCCAGACATAGCCCGGCTGAATGATCGGCACGACTTCATACTCCGGCGCGGGCGGCGCGATGTTGATGCTGACGCTGATCTGCGCGTAGGCCGGCGCCGCAAAGGCACTGGCGGCCAGGAGTAGCGACAGCAACAGATTTCGTATGGTGTTGGTGCGGTTCATGCTCAGGCCCTTTCCAAGTACTGGTGCCATGGTTCCACGTTACTCGGGTTTTCTCTGTGCGCTGGCGTACACAAGAAACGCCGCGCACGTCGGCAATCAGTCAAATCGTGCCATCGGCGCGCAGCTTGGCAATCTCCGCATCGGATTTCTTCAGCAGGCCGCGCAGGATTTCCTCGGTGTGCTGGCCGAGCACCGGCGGGGCGAGCTTGTACTCCACCGGCGTGGCCGAGAAGCGCATCGGGCTTGCGACCGTCGGCAGCCTGCCTGCAACCGGATGGTCGAGCTCGACCTTGATGCCGCGCGCCTTCACCTGCGGCTCCTGGAACACCTGCGCCACATCGTTGATCGGACCGTTGGGCACGCCGGCCGCCTCGAGCAGCTCGACCCACTCCTTGGTGCTGCGTCCGGCGAACACCGCCTGCAGCAGCCGCGTGAGCTCGGCGCGGTTCTCCACGCGCTTGCCGTTGCCGGAGAAGCGCGGATCGCCGGCGAGTTCCGTGCAGCCGGCCGCTTCGCAGAATTTGCGGAACAGGTTGTCGTTGCCGCAGGCAAGGATCACGTCGCCGTCGGCGGTCTTGAACGGCTGGTAGGGCACGATGTTCGGATGCAGGTTGCCGATGCGCTTGGGCGGTTTGCCGGTGGCGAAGTAGTTGGTGTTCTGGTAGGCGAGCAGCGCAATCTGCGAGTCGAGCAGCGCGAGGTCGAGGTGCTGGCCGATGCCGGTCTCGGCGCGGTGGGCGATCGCCGCGCAGATGGCGATGCTGGCGTACATGCCGGTGATGATGTCGGCCACCGGGACACCGGCGCGCTGCGGGCCTCCTCCCGGCGCGCCGTCGGGTTCACCGGTAACGCTCATCATCCCGCCCATGCCCTGGATCATGAAGTCGTAGCCGGGATGCTCGCGGTAGGGACCGGTCTGGCCGAAGCCGGTGACCGAGCAGTAGATCAGGCGCGGATTGATCTGTTTCAGGTCGTCGTAGGAGAGGCCGTAGCGCGCCAGATCGCCGAACTTGTAGTTCTCGATCAGGACGTCGGAGACGCGCGCCAGTTCGCGCACGAGTTTCTGGCCCTCGGGGTTGGAGATGTTGAGCGTGATCGACTTCTTGCCGCGGTTGGCGGAGGTGAAATATGCCGAGTCCTTCGTGTCGCAGCCTTCCCGGTCCTTCACCCAGGGCGGGCCGTAGGTGCGCGAGTCGTCGCCGAACTTGGGGCGCTCGACCTTGATCACTTCGGCGCCGAGGTCCGCGAGGTTCTGGCCGGCCCAGGGGCCGGCGAGCACGCGCGAGAGATCGAGTACGCGGATATGGGACAGGGGACCGGGCACGGCGTCAGTTATTCGGCAAAAGGTTAAGTGAGTATTGCGGCCCAATCCCGGCGCTGGCGGGCGGTACGCCGAATTATAGCGTCAATTTGCCGCGTCACTAGGGCATCGCGGGCATTTCAACGCGGGATGGCTTTGCCCATGTAGTGATCGGGCAACGAGGTGGCAATCTCGGGAAACACGCACAGGATCACGACTGCGAACATGATCAGGAACACGAACGGCAGCGTGCCCCAGATGATGTCGCCAAGCTGGATGTCGGGTGCGATCTTGTTGATCACGAAAATGTTCAAGCCCACGGGCGGGTGGATCAAACCCATTTCCATCAACACCGACATCATCACGCCAAACCAGATCAGATCGAAGCCCTCGTTCCTGAGCGGCGGCAGGATGATGGGGGCCGTCATCAGGATGATGCTCACCGGCGGCAGGAAAAAACCGAGGAGCACCACCAGCGCGCAGACTGCCGAAAACAACAGCCACCTGGACAGGTGCAGCGACACGATCCACTCGGCCGCGCTCTGGCTGATGTGCAGGTAGCTCATCACGTAGGAATAAAACAGCGACATGCCGACGATGATCATGAGCATGGTCGCCTCCGACACCGTGCTCGCGAAGATCGGCTTCAAGTCGGACAGCTTCCAGGCGCCGTATATGACTGCAATGAGGATGAGGGCTAGGACGGCGCCCAGCCCCGCCGTCTCTGACGGCGTGGCGAAGCCGCCGTACAAGGCCAGCATGACGCCGAGGAGCAGGATGAGGAACGGCAGTACGCGCGGAATCGCCTCGAAACGCTCGCGCATGGTGTAGGTGTCGATTTGAAGGATGCGTGCCCTTTCGCCCCCTGCGTCGGCGTGGGCCTGGGCCGTGCGATGCTCGTAGTTGAAGCGAAACATGCCGTATACCGAGAACAGCACGACCAGCAGGATGCCGGGGCCGATGCCGGCGAGAAACAGGCGGCCCAGCGACTGCTCGGCTGCCACGGCGTAGAGAATCAGGGTGATCGACGGCGGCAGCAGGATGCCAAGTGTGCCGCCCGCCGCGACCAGGCCCGCAGAAAGCTGCGCGGAATAGCCGCGCTCGCGCATTTCCGGGATGGCCGAGCTGCCGATCGCGGAACAGGTTGCGGCGCTGGAGCCGGCCATCGCGGCGAATAATCCGCAGGCGAGCGTCACGGCAATGCCCAAACCTCCGGGAATCCGGTGCAGCCAGACATGCAGGGCGGAATACAGGTCGCGCCCGGCGCGGGATTTGCCGATCGCCGCCCCCTTGAGGATGAACAGCGGAATGGTGAGCAGCGTAATGCTCGCCATCTCCTCGTAGACGTTCTGGGCGATGGTATCGAGCGACGCATGCGGCATGAATCCGATCATGAAAATGGTGGCCACCGTGCCCAGCGCAAAGGCGATCGGAATGCCGGAGAACAAAATGATCAGAGTGGCGCCGCCATACAGCAGGCCGATTTGCAGTGTCGTCATCGTGCGGTCAATGCGCGGCGGTTGTCTTGAGGGATTCGTGGATGAGGGATTCGCGGGTCAGCACCTGCAGCAGGAGCACGAGCGAAAGCAGGGTCATGCCGACCGCCATGCAGCCATACGGGATCCACAGCGGAGCGCCCCATGCGGACCCGCTGATCTGGCCGTCTTTCACCGCATCGATCAGCAGCGACCAGGTTTTCCAGCAGAAAAATGCGCAAAACGCAAGCGCCACGATGTCGCTGACATAGCGCCGCACGCGGTCCGCGGACGTCGGCAGGACCGCGCCCAGCGCCTGAATGCCGACGTGGCCGCGGCGCTCCTGCACCCAGGCTGCCGACATGAAAGTCGCCCCGACCAACAGGAAGATCGACAGCTCGTCCTGCCAGTCGCTCGGGATCTTGAACAGGTAGCGTGCCGTCGCTTCCCAGGTCAGCACGCATGCGGCGATGCCCATGGCGATCGCGCTTGCGACCGCTGCTATCGTAGTGACTACACTCAGCAGCGCCGCAGCGCGGCCCAACACACCGCGCGCGGAACTGTCGACCGGCGTTGCCGCGTGTTCAGCTTGGCTCAAGCAACGGCCTTGGCCATCTTCAGGAACCGTTCGCACTCGGCGCTGCGCTTGGTGAAGTCGGTCCATGCGGCCTCTTCGGCGACCTTGCGCCAGCGGTTGACGGTGTTCTGGTCCATGTCGACGACCTTGGCGTTGACTTTCTTATAGACTGCGACCACCGCATCGTCATCCTCCTTGGCCGACGCGGTGGCGAAGCTTTCGAGCTCGATGCCCACGTCCGTGACGGCTTTCTGCTGGGCGGGAGTGAGCCGGTCGAAAACATCTTTGGACATGATGAGCGGCTCGAGCATGTACCAGAAGCTTTTTCCTTTCCCCGAGGTCAGGGCCTTGGAAATCTCCTCGAGACGGAACGAGATCAGGCTGGTCGATGAAGTTACGGCGGCATCCAGCGACCCGGTCTGCATCGCCGGATAGATTTCATTGGACGGCACGCTCGAGATGATGCCGCCGGCCGCCTTCAGCATCAGGTCCATCTCGCGGCTGCCGCCGCGGATCTTGAGTCCCTTGACATCATCGGGCTCCACCACCGGTTTCGAGCGCGAAGCGGTTCCGCCCGCTTGCCAGATCCAGGTGATCATTTTCACGCCCTTGGCTTCGAGCAGCTTGGTCAGTTCGCGGCCGATCTCGGCTTTTTTCCAGGCAAAGCCCTGGTCGTAGGAGGTCACCATGCAGGGCATGAGGCCGATGTTGAGTTCCTGCACTTCGCCGCCGGCGTAAGCGAGCGGATACAGGCTCATGTCGAGAGCCCCTTTGCGCAGCGCCGAGAACTGCGCCACGGTTTTCATCAGCGAGGAGCCGGGATAGATTTCGAACTTGAGCGAACCGTTGGTGCGCTTCTCGACCTCGGCTGCGAATTTGCGTGTCAGCCGGTCGCGGAAATCGCCTTTGTCGATGGAGCCGCCCGGAAACTGGTGCGAGATCTTGATGACCTTGGCGTCAGCGGCGCGGGCAAAGCGCGAGGCTGCGATCGCGACCGGGGCCGCGGCGAGTCCCTTCAACACTGTGCGTCTGGTAATACTCATGGCATGTTCCTCCAATGTGGGTTGTTGCGGATGCTGTTGTCCGGCACGTTTCGCTGTGCAACGTCTGCATTGTGCCGGTCCGGTTTGTCCGGGTTATTCGGGGCGCCGATTCCCGCGGCTATTCTAGGCTGCCGCGCGCAGCCTTACAAATGAGATTGCCAGCGCTGTGGCGCATTGCGCTGCAACATGCGCCCCGTGCCCGCAGATGTGGTTTGTCGCAGCCGGCGCCTTTGTCACGCCCTCGAGCGGGACCGTCATTTGCCCTTGAATTCAGGTTTCTGCTTGGCGAGGAATGCTTTGAACCCGATGCGGTAGTCCTCGGTGTCGAAACAAGCGTAGCCTTCGTCGCGCTCGGCCTCGGTGAGCGGACGCGGATCGGCCAGGCGGCGCGCGAATTTCTTGTGCCAGCGCGCCACCAGCGGCGCCCCCGCGGCGATGCGCCGCGCTACGGCCATGGATTCTTCCTCGACTTTGTCGTCGGCGACGACGCGGTTGACCAGGCCTTTGGCATTTGCCTCGGCGGCGCCGAACACGCGGCCTTCGAGCAGGATTTCGAGGGCGGTTGCGCGTCCGACGAGATCGATGAGCGCGGCCATTTCGCCGTACCCGACGACGAGCCCCAGCTTGTTGATCGGGATGCCGAAGCGGCTCGATGCGCCGCAGATCCTGAGGTCGCATTGCGAGGCGATTTCGAGCCCGCCGCCGACGCAGACGCCGTGGATCATGGCCACGGTCGGGTGACGGCATTCGGCTATCGCGCGCATCGTGTCCTCGATCCTGTCGCCGTAGTCTTTCGCCACCTTGGCGTTG
>JADGRR010000117.1 GCA_017880745.1 Burkholderiales bacterium | reverse complement strand
GGTGCTGATCGCGGACAAGGCCAGCATCTGGTTCAACGTCGTGATCCGCGGCGACAACGACCTGATCACTATCGGTGAAGGCAGTAACGTGCAGGACAATTCGATGCTGCACACCGATGCGGGCATCGGACTCACCCTTGGCCGCAGCGTGTCCGTCGGTCACATGGTCATGCTGCACGGCTGCAGCATAGGCGACTGCAGCCTCATCGGCATCAACAGCGTCATCCTCAACCATGCGGTGATCGGCAAGCACAGCCTGATCGGCGCCGGCTCGCTGATACCGGAAGGCAAGACCATACCGGACGGCGTGCTGGCACTGGGCTCGCCGGCCAAGGTCGTGCGCGACCTGTCGCAGGCCGAGATCGACAATCTGCAGAACATCGCCAATGGCTACGTGCGCCGGGCGAAACTCTTCAGGGAGCAGTTGCAGCCGCAGCAGCTCTGAGCCGCCGCGGCTGCAATTGGTCTAAAACAGTGTCTTACATACCGTCGCATGCGAGAAACGGACTCGCCCGCTGCGCGCGCGAATCGCGTTCTTGGTATTGGTGGCACCAAACAGGGCGCGGGGGGCTTAAACAAGATCGCGCCAGATCGCGCTAGCGACATACATCTGCGCACTTTCGGAGAGCGACCATTGCGTCACCGAGCAATCTACCCTGTCCACTCCGATATCCGATGTCTGACCGATTTCGCCGTCGGCTTGATCGGCCTTATCACCACGTCCTGCTCACGTGCGGTCCTTCAAATCCCCATAGCCACGTAGTCCGCTCTCACCGCCACCGCTACGTATTCCGCGGTTTCCTCCCTCGAGGCTTGTCGGACGCCTGCCCACTGCGTCGGGCCACGTCCACGTCAGGGCAGGCGTCCTACAAGCCTTAACAAATTGAGACTCACGGGTGGCCGATATGCGGAAGTCCGTCTGCCACGTGTGCAACGACTCAAGTTACCAGTCTTGGCCGGGGTGGCTCGCCACCTGCAGAAGGTCGGATCGCTTAAACCGCCCTTGCGCCACAATTCCTTGACCAGCACGCCGGCTTCACCCTGCTTGAGGCAGCCAATGGGCTGTTCCTCAATAAATCTGCTCTTCTACGTGTCCGTCATACTCCTGAGTGACGGACTCAACTACACTTACGCTGGTATCACTGAGTAGGTGCAGGTCAGTGTGATTCACAATTCGGTAGTCCGCAAGTCCCATTCAGGAAATGCGAGGGCAAAATGAATAAGCTAGATGCTAGGCCCGGCATTTCAGAGCAAATTCAGTGGGGCTCAGTCCCATCTGCCGGCTGAAAACCATACTGAAGTGACTATGACTCGAAAACCCGGTCATTAATGCGATGTCAACGAGAGGAAGCTTCCCGTACGCCAGCATTCTCTTTGCTGCGGCGATTCGCTCAGACAAGACGTACTGGTAAGGGCTGCAAGCGAACGTGTTGCGAAACCCCCGGAACAGAAATGCCTGATTGACTCCGACTGCATCGGCAATGTTATGCATCGTAATCTTGGCGGAGAGATTGGCGCGCACATATTCCTTCAGTCTGGAAAACTGTTGTGCATCGAATCGGGACTTGCCTTCCAAGGCTGCAGCCGATTTGCGCGAAGCGCCGTGATGATAGTGGACGTGCCGAATAAGTCCATGTGATAGCGACTCGGCAAACAACTCGCCGTGAGGACACCCCTGCTGGATCTCTTCAATCATCCCAAGAAGCAGCCCATTCATACTCGAATCGTGAAAATCCAGATTCTGTTGTAGATCATCTCCTAAAAAGGCGTCCTCCAGTTCCAGTCTGCGATAGGTGGAACTATCGAATTCCACCAGAACGCGCTTCGCTTCGCTGCATCGCCACTTGCAGCGGTTGAGCTCCATCTGCGGGCCAAAGAGGCCCGCAGTCCCTGCTCCAACATCAAGCTCGGTATTGTTCGCCCCGAAGCGCATCGAACCCTGGGCTGCTCCACATGAAATCAGACCGATACAAGGATGGTCCAGACAAAGGTAACCGCGGACAAAACCTGTTGCGTTGAAGTAGCCGATCTTCAGGCCATTCCAACGCTCGAGCTGGTTCTTACTCAGCAACGAAGGTTCTGGATACGCGTCCAGTATCGAGGTCACGGGTGTCGGAGGTTTCATCATCTGGCGCATTCTAATGCACTGGGGAGCGAGCGCTACTTTCAAAATCCTCTCGGTTTCTGGCAGGAACTTGAAAGACTTTTCAGCGCAGGTCCCATAGCTTGTCTACCGTTGGCTTTCGCAATCCAAAGCTTAGTCAACCGAAATGGTCGTGGCAACTATCAAGCGAATATGGAGACATTGGCGCGATCGGAAATGCGTGTGTGAATTGCCACGGTTCCGGCAGCCAGTCGACGGCGCCACCAATAGAATAACAGCATTCGGAGGAGACTCATGATGAAGACAGCATATGCGGCGGGTGGACACAGCTCTCGCCGGTGGCGCAACTTGCTACTGACCGGCATCGCTGGCTCAATCGTAACGCTGGGCGGCTGCGGCGGCGGTAGCAGCGGCAGCAGCGGCAACGCCCCGAATGCGGTTGCAACCCTACCGACCGTGTTGGACAGCCTGTCGATCAACCCCACTGCAACCTGCTCGATGGCAGGCATCGGGGCAACCACGTTGAGCGCAGATGACACGGTCACGATTCTCGATGCGGCTACCGGAACCACCGGTACGGGTCCAGCGGACAAGCCGTATTGCCTGGTCAAGGTGAAGGTCGCCCAAGCGATCAACATTTGGGTCGCGATGCCGACGTCGGCGTGGAATGGTCGGTTCCGTTCCGAGGGGGGTGGCGTCTATGTAGGCTCTGTTGGTGTGGCCGCGGACTCCGTGAAGCAAGGCTTCGTCGGCGTACAAACCGACACCGGACACTCTTCGTTCATCCTGTCGGGCGCGTTCGGCATGCTTTCCCCAGGCGTTCCGAATACCGCGCTCCAAACGGACTTCGCCTTCCGATCAGAACACCTGATGGCTGTCATCGGCAAGCAACTTGTCAAGGCGTTCTACTCGCAGGATCCCGTCCGTTCGTACTGGTATGGGTGCTCAACCGGCGGCAGGCAAGGATTGATGATGGCCCAGAAATTTCCGGCTGACTACGACGCGATCCTGGCGGGCGCGCCAGCTATCCACTGGGATCGCTTCCAGGCTGCCCAGATTTGGGCGCAGGTCGCGATGCGACAGGAACTCGCCGTTGGCGGCACTCCGGGCGCTCCGATGCTTACCGCCAAACTCAATCTGGCGACGCAGCGCGCGGTCACGACATGCGATGCCGCGGATGGAGTGACCGATGGGGTGATCCGCGATCCGCGAACCTGCACCTACGACCCGACGAAGGACAGCACCATCACAACGAGCACTTGTGCTTCAACCGATAGGACTTGCCTGAGCACGGCGGAGGCGATATCCATCAAGAAGATGTGGGGCGGAGCCCGCGATACCCTCGGAAACCTCCTGTGGCCCGGTTTCGAAAGGGGAGCGGACCTCACTCCCATGGCGGGCGCTACGCCATTCCCGACTACGATCGAGCAAGGCAGGTATTGGGTGTATTTCGACCCAACCTGGGACTGGACAACGCTGACTTACGCGAACTTCGCAGCGTTTTTCAACGATAACGTCACGAAGGTCGGCCCGTTGATGGCCACGGACAATCCCGACCTTTCGGCGTTCCGGGCACGCGGCGGCAAGCTGATCATGTATCACGGGTGGGCGGACCAGTTGATCATGTCAGAGGGTACGACCCTGTACTGGGACGCCGTCAACCAGACGCTGGCGAGCGCCAATGTACCGGTTGACTTCGCCAAGCTCTACATGGTCCCGGGGATGGGGCACTGCGGCGGCGGTGCGGGGCCGAACCAGTTCGGGCAGGCATCCAGCGGGATCGTGCCGGCGGATGCGACGCATGACATCTTCCGTGCGCTCATGGCCTGGTCCGAGAAGGGTACTGCGCCCCAGGCGATCGTCGCGTCCAAGTTCCCCAACGACGATGTAACGAAACCGGTGCTGACCACCCGCCCGCTCTGCACTTATCCGCAGGTGGCAAAGTACAATGGTTCGGGAAGCACGGACGACGCCGCTAACTTCACGTGCGCGATTCCCTGACCTAGATTTGGGCGGACATTACCAGCCCCCGTTTGCCGTAAAAACCTTACTTCGGTGCCATCCGAATGGCGCCATCGAGCCTGATTACTTCACCATTCAGCATTTCGTTTTCGATGATGTGCTTGGCCAGCGCAGCGTACTCTTCTGGACGGCCCAGGCGCGGCGGGAACGGCACCATCTTGCCGAGTGCGTCCTGCGCTTCCTTCGGCAAGCCCAGCAACATCGGCGTTTCGAAAATTCCCGGCGCAATGGTCATTACGCGTATGCCGGAGCGCCACATGTCGCGTGCGATCGGCAATGTCATCCCCACCACCCCTCCCTTGGAGGCGGAATACGCCGCCTGGCCTATCTGGCCGTCGAAGGCAGCCACCGAGGCCGTGCTGATGATCACGCCGCGCTCGCCGCCGGCATTGGGCTGGCCCTTGCTCATGGCGTCGGCTGCCAGGCGGATCATGTTGAACGTACCGATCAGGTTGATGCCGACCACCCGGCTGAAGCTGGCGAGCGCGTGCGGTCCTTCCCTGCCCACGGTCTTTTCGGCTATGGCGATTCCGGCGCAGTTGATGAGGCCCTGCAGGCCGCCGAATTCCTTCAGCGCCAGCGCGACGGCAGCCTTGCCATCGGCTTCCGAGGTCACGTCGGTCTTGATGAATCGCGCCCGGCCCAATTCCTTGGCCAGTGCATTGCCGGCATCGGCATTGACGTCGGCGATGACGACATTGCCGCCGACCGCCGCGATGGCGCGCACAGTGGCCGCGCCGAGGCCGGATGCGCCGCCGGTGACGATGAACGTGCTGTTCTTGATTTCCATTTGAGCCTTCCTCGGTTACGAACAAAGATTGATTCGATAGCTGCCTTACGCGGGTCGAACATGGATCGGGAAACGTGGCGATATTCGCACTGCATCGACAAATCGGCACGCCAAAGCGATCGCGTATTTGTGTATTATCCTGCGTTTTTGCGCCAAGGTTCAATTCCTGTTTCCGGCCGCCTGCCCGACACAGGCATAAGCAAATAAGAAAACGATTGGTGCCGCGGCCGCGGCCCAAGGTAACATGACGCCTGTTCCATTCCGCGTTCTCCCAAATGCTCAAATTCGGCTTTTCCTTTCCCGACCTGTACTCGCGCGCAGGGCTGGTGCGCATCGATGCCGCGTTCCTGCAATACGTGGGCCAGGGCGATGCGGCCTTGGCCGAACGCCTGGTCTTAGCCCGCGCCGAACCCGACGCGCTGGCGAAGAAGGCGGAATCGGAGTTGCTGATCGCCCTCGCGCCGCACCTGGACGACTTTACCGCCGCGCTGTTCGGGATCGAGGCTGAAGTGGAAGCGCTGTCTGCGCGGCACTCGGAACTCGCGCCGCTGTACACGATTAAACGCCTGTTCGTGCAGCGCCGCGCCCTGCACAAGATCAAGCCCGATGAAGCGGCAGGCCTGGACGGCGCGGCCCTCGAAGCGCGGCTGGTCTCCTGGTTCGGCGAAGGGTTCTCGGAACTCGTGTTCGCACGCGAGGTCAGCGAATGGCTAAAGAACGAAGCGCGGTACGGCGAACGGATCGAGACTGCCGTGCAATATGCGGCCTGGGCCAGTCAGACCGCGGCGGGAAAGAAGAAGCACCGCGCCGGCGTCTTGTTCAAGGCGCCGCTGAAGCTCGATTTCATGCACTTGGTGCCGGTGCACACCGATACTGCCGGCGGTTACGCGGCGCACACGCTGCTGCCTGAGCATCTGCGCCGGCGCGAAGGCTTCGCCCTGACCGACACGGGCACCGACCTCACCGGCGCGCTCGATCAGGCCAATTACTGCATCTGGTGCCACGAGCAGGGCAAGGACTCCTGCTCCACCGGCCTGCGCGAGAAAGCGGCCGCAAAGAAAGAATCGGAACCGCCCCGGGACGGTTCCGTCCCACCCGCATTCAAGAAGAACGTCTTCGGCGTGACCCAGGCCGGTTGTCCGCTGGAGGAAAAGATATCCGAATTCCACAAGGTCAAGACCGAGGGCCATGCGATCGGCGCACTCGCCGTGATTTGCGTCGATAATCCTTTGGTCGCAGCCACGGGCCACCGCATTTGCAATGACTGCATGAAATCCTGCATCTACCAGAAGCAGGAGCCGGTGAATATCCCCCAGGCCGAGACGCGCACGCTAAAGGACGTGCTCGAACTGCCTTATGGATTCGAGATCTACGGCCTGCTGACGCGCTGGAATCCGCTCGACCTGCGCCGGCCTTTTCCCAGACCGGCAAGCGGCAAGCGCGTGCTCATCGCCGGCATGGGGCCGGCGGGCTTCGGCCTCGCACACCATCTGATGAACGACGGTCATGACGTGGCAGGCATCGACGGTCTCAAGATCGAGCCGCTGCCGGCCGAGCTCGCCGGAGTCGGCGCTGCCGGCGAGCGCGTGCCGTTTCGCCCGATACGCGAGGTGCGCGACATCTACGAGAGCCTCTCCGATCGGGTGATGGCGGGTTTTGGCGGTGTCGCCGAATACGGCATCACCGTGCGTTGGGACAAGAATTTCCTCAAGATCATCCGCCTGCTGCTCCAGCGGCGCGAGCAGTTTGCGCTGTTCGGGGGAGTGCGCTTTGGCGGCACCTTGACCGTGGAGGATGTGGCTGCACTCGGTTTCGACCATCTCGCCCTGTGCATGGGCGCGGGCAAACCCACCGTGCTTGACATCCCCAACGGTCTCGCGCGAGGCGTGCGCGCGGCCTCCGATTTCCTCATGGCGCTGCAGCTCACCGGCGCGGCGAAGGCCGATTCGATCGCCAACATGCAACTGCGGCTGCCGGTGCTGGTGATCGGCGGCGGCTTGACGGCCGTCGATACCGCCACCGAATCCCTCGCCTATTACCTGGTCCAGGTGGAAAAATTCCTGACGCGCTTCGAAATCCTCGCCGCCGAAATCGGCGAGGATGCGGTGCGTGCCAAATGGGACGACCAGGAACGCGAAATCGCCGAGGAATTCCTCGCCCATGCGCGCGCCATCCGTGACGAGCGCACGCTCGCCGCGCGCGAGACGCGCCCGGCGAGCCTGATCGAACTGCTCAAGCACTGGGGCGGCGTCACCATTGCCTACCGCCGGCGCCTCACCGACAGCCCCTCGTACACGCTCAACCACGAAGAGGTGGAAAAGGCGCTGGAAGAGGGGATCACCTTTGCCGAATGCCTGTCGCCGCTGGCGGTGGAGGTGGACAATTACGGCGCGGTGAAGGGCATGCGCTTCGCCCTGCAGCACATCGGCGCCGACGGAAAATGGGGGGCGAGCGGCGAACACTGGCTGCCGGCGCACACCATTTTCGTCGCCGCGGGCACGCAACCGAACACCGTGCTCGCACGCGAGCACCCCGGACATTTCCAGCTCGACGGGAAATATTTCCGCGCCTGCGGCGAAGACGGCGAACCGGTAAAACCCGACCATTCCCTGTCCAAACCGGCGCGGGCCGAGGTGCTGCTGTCGCGCCTCGAAGATGGGCGTTACATCAGTTTCTTCGGCGACCTGCACCCTTCGTATTTCGGCAACGTGGTCAAGGCGATGGGTTCGGCGAAGCAGGGTTATCCGGTGGTGTCGCGGGTCCTGGCGCAGCATCCGCCGCGCTCTCGGCTGGCCACGGCGGAGTTGTTCGCCGCGTTGCGCCGCGACCTGCTCGCCACCGTGCACCGCGTCGAACGGCTGACCCCGACTATCGTCGAGGTGGTGATCAAAGCGCCGATGGCGGCCCGGAAATTTCATCCGGGCCAGTTCTACCGCCTGCAGAATTTCGAAACCCTGGCGCCGGTCGTGGGCACGGGCGAGGAGCGCACGCGGCTGCAGATGGAGGGGCTTGCCCTTACCGGCGCATGGGTCGACCCGGAGCAGGGACTGGTATCGACCATCGTGTTGGAGATGGGCGGATCGAGCGACCTGTG
>JADGRR010000116.1 GCA_017880745.1 Burkholderiales bacterium | reverse complement strand
TCTTCGAACGACAGGCCGGCATGGCGTGCCGCCATCGGCACCAGCGAGTGATCGGTCATGCCGGGCGAAGTATTCACTTCGATGAACCAGGGCTTGCCTGCGCCATCGAGCATCAGATCGACGCGCCCCCAGCCGCTGCAGCCGAGCGTGCCGAATGCGGCCATTACCTGCTGCTGCACGGCAGATTCCGCGCTACCGGTCAGGCCGCAGGGAATGAGGTAGCGCGTATCGTCGGTGACGTATTTGGCGTCGTAGTCGTAGAAATCGCGCGGAGTCTCGAGCTTGATCAGCGGCAGCGGCTCGTCGCCCAGCACCGCGGCCGTAAGTTCGATTCCGTCGATGAATTGTTCGGCGATCACCAGCTTGTCGTAATTCACCGCCAGGGCGTAGGCCTCTTCCAGGTCGGCAGCCGCGCGCACCTTGCTCATGCCTATGCTGGAGCCCTCGTTGGCGGGCTTGACCATGATGGGCAGGCCGAGGCTGGCAACCACCGCCTTGAAATCGCTGTCACGGTCGAGCAGCGCATAGGGCGGCGTCGGAACGCCGGCCGCGTGCCACACGAGCTTGGTGCGCCATTTATCCATCGCCAGGGCGCTCGCCAGCACCCCCGAACCGGTGTAGGGAATGCCGAGCAATTCCAGCGCGCCCTGAATGGTGCCGTCCTCGCCGTAACGGCCGTGCAGCGCGATGAACACGCGATCGAATTTCTCCGCGATCAGCGCGGCGAGGTCGCGTTGCTGCGGATCGAAGGAATGTGCGTCTATGCCCCGCGCGCGCAATGCGCGCAACACCATCGCGCCGCTCTTGAGCGACACTTCGCGCTCGGCCGAGCGGCCGCCGAGCAGCACGGCAACTTTGCCGAAGGCCTTGGCGTTCATGGCGCCGCCCTTTCCCCGATGATGCGCACTTCGGCGACGAGTTCGACGCCGTGCTTTGCCAGCACGGTATGCCGCACATGCTCGATCAGGTTTTCGATGTCGGCGGCGCTGCCGCGGCCTTTTACGTTGACGATGAAGTTTGCGTGCTTTTCCGACACGCGCACACCGCCGACGGCATAACCCTTCAGGCCGCAGGCGTCGATCAGGCGCGCGGCGTGATCGCCTGGCGGATTGCGGAATACCGAACCGGCGTTGGGCAGTGTCAATGGTTGCTCGCTGATGCGCCGTTGCAGCAGTTCCCTGATGCGATCGAGCGCCGCCGCGCCGTCGCCGCGCTCGAAACCGAACCAGGCGGCGGCAAACCATTCGTCCGCGCCGAGTTCGCCGTCTTTCAATGCAGCGTGGCGGTAGCCGATAGCGAAATCGCTGGGACTGCGCTCGAGCAACTCGCCGCTGCGCCGGAGCATGAGCACGCGTTGCACCCTGTCCCAGGTTTCGCTGCCGTAACAGCCTGCGTTCATTGCCAGCGCGCCACCCACAGTTCCCGGGATGCCGGCGAGGAACTCGGCGCCGACGTAGCCGTGGGTCGCGGCATAGCGCGCCACCTTGGGACTGGCCGCGCGCGCTTCGGCATAGACGAGCGCGCCGTCCATATGCATGGCCGCATGGCTGGAGTGCATCAGTATGACCGTGCCGCGAATGCCTCCATCGCGCACCAGCACATTGCTGCCCAGGCCGATGAAATAGACGGGCTCACCTGCAGGCAGGGTGCGCAGGAACTGTGCCGCATCGTCCAGGTCGGCGGGAGCGTAGGCGAGATCCGCGGCGCCGCCGGTGCGCCAGGTGACGTGCTTGCGCATCGGCTCGTCAACGAGCAATCTGCCGCGCAGCGCCGGATTGCCGAGATGTCCTGGCTCAGCCATATGCATCTCTCACTCCGCCGCCCTGGCAAGCGCGGCCGGCACGCCGCCAATCGAGCCCGCGCCCATGGTGACCACCACATCGCCGTCCTTTGCCACCGCGCGGATCGCGGCGGGCATGTCGGCGATGTTCTCGACGAACACCGGCTCGACGCGGCCGGCGACGCGCACCGCGCGCGCCAGCGTCCTGCCGTCGGCCGCGACGATCGGCGCCTCGCCCGCGGCATAGACCTCGGCCAGAAGCAGCGCATCCGCACCCGAGAGCACTTTGACGAAGTCTTCGAACAGGTCGCGTGTGCGCGTGTAGCGGTGCGGCTGGAACGCGAGCACGATGCGCCGTCCGGGGAAGGCGCCGCGCGCCGCGTCTAGCGTCGCCTGCATCTCGGCCGGATGGTGGCCGTAATCGTCGATCAGGGTGAAGCTGCCGCCGCCTTTGGCCGCAATCGCATCGTAGCTCTGGAAGCGCCGGGCGACGCCGCGGAACTCCGCCAGCGCCTTGACGATGGCGGCGTCCTCCAGCCCCAGTTCGGTGGCGACGGCGATCGCGGCAAGGGCGTTCTGCACGTTGTGCCTGCCCGGCAGGTTGAGCGTGACGTCGAGCACTTTGGCCCTGCCTTCGCGCACCGCATGGAAGCGCATCTTGCCCCCGCAATGGCTGACGTTCTCCGCGCGGACCATGGCGTCAGCGCCGAAACCGTAGCTCACGACCGGCTTGGACACGAATGGCTGGATTTCGCGCACGTGCTTGTCGTCGGTGCACAGCACCGCCGCGCCGTAGAAGGGCAGGTTCTGCAGGAACGCGACGAAAGCCTGTTTCAGCCGCGCGAAATCGTGCTGGTAGGTCTCCATGTGGTCGGCGTCGATGTTGGTGACCACGGCCACCACCGGCTGCAGATGCAGAAACGAAGCGTCCGACTCGTCGGCCTCGACCACGATGAACTCGCCCGCACCCAGGCGCGCGTTCGAGGCGGCGCTGGTGAGCCGGCCGCCGATGACGAAAGTGGGATCGAGTCCGGCCTCGGCGAGCACGCTCGCCACGAGGCTGGTGGTGGTGGTCTTGCCGTGGGTGCCCGCAATCGCGATACCCTGCTTCAGGCGCATCAGTTCGGCCAGCATCAGTGCGCGCGGCACCACTGGAATGCGCCGCGCGCGCGCCGCCATCACTTCCGGATTGTTGTTGCCCACCGCGGTAGACACGACCACGACGTCGGCGTCGGCCAGGTGCTCGGCCGCGTGTCCGATATGCACCGCGGCGCCCAGGCCGGCGAGGCGCTGGGTCGCGGCATTGGCGCCCAGATCGGAGCCCGTGACCTGGTAGCCGAGGTTGAGCAGCACCTCGGCGATGCCGCTCATACCACTACCGCCGATGCCGACGAAATGTATACGTTTGACCTTATGCTTCATGCTCGGTCCAGTCGGCAGCGGCGGTTCCAAAAAACCGGTTCGCCGATGCCGACGAAATGTATGCGTTTGACTTTATGCGTCATAGGTTCATCGCGATCGATTGCAGCGGATCCCTGTCACCACCAAAACGTCCACATCGCGCCGGTCACAGCCAGCCAGCGCCAATACAGCCCCATCTCGCTCTGCGCAGGCCGGAGCGCGGCAGGGGCAGCCGCCGATGCGTCCGCGGCGCCGGTGCGCGCCTCGCGGTAGGCGGCGAGCGAGACTACGTTGGTCGATATCGATTGCCGGGCGAATTTGCGTTCGACTCTCATCGCGCAACCTCCTTGCACGTGTCGGCCACGATCCGCGTAGCCTCGGGCTTGGCCAATTGGCGCGCTTTTTCCGCAATTGCGAGCAGTTGCCGGCGATCCAGACCGCGCAGGAGGCGGGCCAGACTTTCCGGCGTGAGTTCGCTTTGCGGCAGCAGCACGGCGGCGCCGCGTCCGGAAAGGAATTTCGCATTGCCGGTCTGATGATCGTCGACGGCGTGCGGATACGGCACGAGAATGCTGGCCACGCCGGCGCACGCAAGCTCGGCGACGGTGAGCGCTCCTGCACGGCAGAGGACGACATCCGCGCCGGCATAACGCGCTGCCATATCGTCGATGAATGCGACCAGCTCGGCTTGCACGCCCGCGCCAGCGTAGCCGGCGCGCAACGCCTCGATGTTTTTCTCTCCGGCCTGGTGCGTGACTTCGGGACGCTCGCCCTGCGGCAGCAGCGCCAGCGCCTGCGGCACGGTCTGGTTCAATATTTGAGCACCAAGGCTGCCGCCCACCACCAGCAGCCTGAGTCGGCCGGAACGCTCGGCGTAGCGCGCGCCCGGAGCGCCCAGCGCGGCAATGTCCTTGCGCACGGGGTTGCCGCAGAATTGCGCGCCCGGCAAAGAGCCGGGAAACCCGGCCAATACCCTGTCGGCCAGGCGCGCCAGCACCTTGTTTGCAAGGCCGGCGACGGAATTCTGCTCGTGGATCACCAGCGGGCGGTGCAGCAGCGAAGCCATCATGCCGCCCGGGAAACTGATATAGCCGCCCATGCCCAGCACCACGTCCGGACGCTCGGCGAGAATTGCGCGCGCGCTCTGCCAGAAAGCGACAAGCAGGTTGAACGGCAGCAGCGCAGCACGCATCAGGCCTTTGCCGCGCAGCCCGGAAAAGCGCACCCAGGCCACTTCGTAGCCATGTTTGGGTACCAGCGTCGCTTCCATTCCCGTTTTCGCCCCCAGCCACACCACCCGCCACCCCTGCTGTTTCAGATGTCCGGCCACCGCCAGCGCAGGAAACACGTGCCCTCCGGTCCCCCCTGCCATGATCATGATCGTGCGTGCCATGCTTCTGTCATCGCATTCATGCGGGCTGCCCCCGCATCAATCGAAGATTTTAGTTTCGGCATAACGCGGGCTTCGCCCGCATTAGCCTTCACTGAAATCCTTGCCCTCATGCGGGCTGCCCCCGCATGAGGGCTCGATTTTCGTAATCGATGCGCAGCAGAACTACCAGCGCCAGGCAGTTGGCGAGAATGCCGCTGCCGCCGAAACTCATCAGCGGCAGGGTGAGACCCTTGGTCGGCAGCACTCCCATGTTCACGCCCATGTTGATCAGCGTCTGGACCCCGAGCCAGACGGCGATGCCCTGCGCCACCAGCGCCGCGTAGTAACGTTCCGACGCAGCTGCCTGGCGGCCGATGGCAAATGCGCGCAGCACGATCCAAGTGAACAGCGCGACGACCGTCACCACGCCGGCCAGGCCCAGTTCCTCGGCGATCACGGCGAGCAGAAAATCGGTGTGCGCCTCAGGCAGGTAGAACAGCTTCTCCACGCTTGCGCCCAGGCCGACGCCCAGCCATTCGCCGCGGCCGAAGGCGATCAACGCATGCGACAGCTGGTAGCCCCGGCCGTAGGGGTCGGCCCACGGGTCCATGAAGCCAAAGATGCGCTGCATGCGGTAAGGCGAGCTGAGGATGAGGATGAGGAAGCCTCCCAGCGAGAGCATGAACAGCCCGGCGAACCATTTGCCGTTCATGCCGCCGAGGAACAGGATCGCCATGGCGATCGACGCGATCACCACGAAGGCGCCGAAGTCGGGCTCGCGCAGCAGCAGCCACCCGACCACCAGCATCACCGCAAGCATCGGCAGCAGGCCTTTCTTGAAGCTGTGCATCAGCGCCGATTTGCGCGCGGTGTAGTCGGCGGCATAGAGCACGGCGGCGAGCTTCATGAATTCGGAAGGCTGCAGATTGGCGAGACCGAGGGAGAGCCAGCGCTTCGCGCCGTTCACCTCGCGGCCCGCGCCCGGGATCAGCACCAGCACCAGTAACACGATGCCGAAGAGAAACAGCCATGGCGCCAGGCTTTGCCAGATGCGCACCGGTACCTGAAACGCAGTCAGCGCAGCAATCAGGCTCACCCCGAGAAAAACCGCGTGCCGCACCAGGAAATAGGCCGGCTGATTGCCGGTAAAGCGGCTCGCCTCGGCGGTGGCGATCGAGGCCGAATACACCATCACCATTCCCAACACCAGCAGGATGAGCGCGGTCCACACCAGCGCCTGGTCGAATTCCGCGGGTGAGGTGCGCTCGGCCTTAATGTAGCTGAGCATGAGCGATCTCTTGTACGCATCCGGCGAACACCTCGCCGCGATGCTGGTAATTGCGGAACATGTCGAAGCTGGCGCACGCCGGCGACAGCAGCACCACGTCCCCCGGCTGCGCCTGCGCGCGGGCCTGTGCCACGGCCTCCTTCATGCTGGCGGCGCGCAGCACGGCCATGCCGCTCGCGCCAAGAGCGCTTGCGATGAGTTCGGCATCGCGCCCGATCAGCACGACCGCGCGGGCGTAGCGGGAAGCCGGCTCGGCGAGCGGCGCGAAATTCTGCCCCTTGCCCTCGCCGCCGGCGATCAGGACCACGCGCGCGCCGCGCGCGGTGAGTTCGGCAAAGCCGTTCAGCGCCGCAACGGTGGAGCCGACATTGGTGCCCTTGGAGTCGTCGTAGAACGCGACCCCATCGAACTCGGCCACTTTCTCCACCCGGTGCGGCAGGCCCTTGAAATCGCGCAGCGCCGTCAGCAACGGCGGATAGGGTTCGCCCAGCGCCCGCGTCAGCGCCAGCGCGGCGAGCGCGTTGCCTGCGTTGTGCAGCCCGGCGAGCGGCAGGTCCTTCACCGCGAGGAGCGGCGTCGCGCCTTGCGCCAGCCATAACTCGCCGTCGACGCGCAACAGACCGAAATCCTCGGCGCGGGTGGGCGCATCCAGACCGAAGCTCACCTGTTTGCGGCCAGCCTTGGCCATGCCCCTGCTGCGGGCGTCGTTGCGATTGAGCACCTGGATGCCCTCGCCGCGGAATATCCGCGTCTTGGCCCGCGTGTACGCAGCCATGCCGTCGTAGCGGTCGAGATGGTCTTCGCTGATATTGAGCACCGTCGCCGCGGCCGGATTGAGCGTGCGCGTGGTCTCGAGCTGAAAGCTGGAAAGCTCCAGCACCCACACTTCGGGCTTGCGCCGGCCATCCTCGCACTGCATCAAGGCATCCAGCGCCGCCGGGCTGATATTGCCCGCCACCTCGGTCGCCAGCCCGCCGCGCTTGCACATGGCTCCGGTAAGTGCGGTGACCGTCGTCTTGCCGTTGGTGCCGGTGACCGCCAGCACCTGCGGCCGCGGGCTTTGCGGCGGCGTCTGGACGCCGCGGTTGCGATCGCGCGCCGCCTGCGCGCCGCTGTTGCCTTCGCGCAATGCCTGCGCGAACAGTTCGATATCACCGACCACCGGCACACCGCGCTTAGCGGCCGCGCGCACCAGCGGCGTCGCCAGAGGCACGCCCGGACTGATGGCGATGAGATCGATGCCGGCGAAGGATTCGTCGCGATAGGCGCCGAGGACAAGCTCTGCCTGCGGCACTTTTTCGCCGAGCGCCGCCAGCTTCGGCGGATCGTCGCGGGTGTCCGCCACGCGCACGCGCGCGCCGCGGCGAGAGAGAAAGCGGGCCATCGACAAGCCGGTTTCGCCTAAGCCCAGAACCAACGCATGTTTGCCCGCCAGACTCATCTCAGCTTCAATGTCGACAATCCGAACAGCACCAGCATCATCGTAATGATCCAAAACCGCACCACGACTTGCGATTCTTTCCACCCGGACAGCTCGTAGTGGTGATGCAGCGGCGCCATGCGGAAAATGCGCTTGCCGCCGCTCCACTTGAAGTACAGCACCTGCAGCATCACTGACAACGTCTCGGCGACGAACACGCCGCCCATGATGAACAGCACGATTTCCTGGCGCACGATTACGGCCACCGTACCGAGGGCGGCGCCGATCGCGAGCGCACCGACGTCGCCCATGAACACCTCGGCCGGGTAGGCGTTGAACCAGAGAAAACCCAGGCCGGCTCCGGCGAGCGCGCCGCAGAACACCGTCAGTTCGCCGGCGCCCGGAATATAGGGCAGGAGCAGGTATTTCGAGTACACCGTGTTGCCCGCCACGTACGCAAAAATGCCGAGCGCGCCGGCGATCATCACCGCCGGCATGATCGCCAGGCCATCCAGACCGTCGGTGAGGTTGACCGCGTTGCTGGTGCCGACGATGACGAAGTAGGTGAGCACGATGAAACCCCATACGCCCAGCGGATATGCGATGTTCTTGAAGAAAGGCAGGATCAGGTCGGCCTTGGGCGGCAGAGTCATGGATAGGCCGCTGCCAACCCACGCCGTAAACAGGTCGAAGATCTTGGCGCTGCTCGGCGCCGACACGGCGAACGCGAGATACACGGCGGCAATCAGTCCGATCACCGACTGCCAGAACAGTTTG
>JADGRR010000115.1 GCA_017880745.1 Burkholderiales bacterium | reverse complement strand
CGTGGTGCGCGAGGGCAAGCACTGCTCGATCGTCACCTATGGCCTGATGGTGCACCGCGCGCTGGAAGCGGCAGCCACACTGGCCAAGGAAGGCGTCGAGGTCGAGATCGTCGATCTGCGCACGCTCTCGCCGCTGGACCTGGACACGGTGCTCGAGAGCGTAACCAAGACCGGACGCCTGGTGTGCGTCGATGAAGCCAGCCCGCGCTGCAGCATCGCCGCCGACATCTCCGCGCAGGTCGCGATGCTGGCCTTCGGCGCGCTGAAGGCGCAGATCGAGATGGTCACGCCGCCGCACACGCCGGTGCCGTTCTCGCCCGCGCTGGAGGACCTCTACATCCCGAGCGGCGCGCAGGTGGCGGATGCGGTGCGCAAGACGCTCAAGGGCGGGAAGCACTGATGGGCGATTCGACCGAGGCCGGCATCACGCCCATCATCATGCCCAAGTGGGGCCTGTCGATGAAGGAAGGCAAGGTCACGTCCTGGCTGGTCGAGGAAGGCGCCGACATCAGCGTGGGCACGCCGATCCTCGAGGTCGAGACGGATAAGATCGCCAACGCGGTGGAGGCACCCGACCCGGGCACCTTGCGCCGCAAGGTGGCGCAGGACGGCGACACGCTGCCGGTGAAGGCGCTGCTTGGCGTGATGGCCTCGCCTGAGGTGAGCAACGCCGACATCGATGCCTATGTGGCGGCCTATGTCACGCCGGCGGGCGGCGAGGACGAGGATGCGGAGGCCGCGCCGGCCTACCAGTTCGCCGAGGTGGACGGTCTCTCCATCCGTTACGCACGCAAGGGCGCCGGCGATGGCGTGCCGGTGCTGTTCATCCACGGCTTCGGCGGCGACCTGGACAACTGGCTGTTCAACCTCGATGCGGTGGGCGAGAAGTCACCGGTGATCGCGCTCGATCTGCCCGGCCACGGGCAATCGACGGTACAGCTCCCGGGCACCAGCATTGCGGCGCTGGCTGGCTTCGTCGCGCGCTTCATGGACGTGCTCGAGGTCGAGCAGGCGCACCTCGTCGGCCACTCGATCGGCGGGGCGATCGCCGCGCAGATGGCGCTGTATCATCCGCGGCGTGTCGCGTCGGTCGCTCTGATCGCAGCCGCGGGCCTCGGGCCGGAGATCAATTCCGCCTACACCGAAGGCTTCGTGGCAGCCACATCGCGGCGCGAACTGAAGCCGGTGCTGGAGCAGCTCTTTGCTGACCCGGAGCTGCTGACCCGGCAAATGGTCGATGACGTGCTCAAGTACAAACGCCTCGACGGTGTGGGCGAGCTGCTGGCCGCGCTCAGCCGTGGCGTGTTCAGCGGCGGCCGGCAGGCCGAGCAGCCGGGATTGCGGCTGGAGGCGACCGGCAAGCCGGTGCTGGTAATCTGGGGCCGCGAGGACCGCATCATCCCCGCCCGCCATGCCGGCAGTGCGCCGCCGGGCGCCACCGTGGAGGTGCTCGATGGCGCGGGCCACATGGTGCAGATGGAGCGTGCCAACGAGGTGAACCGGCTGCTCAAACGGCATGTGGAATTCTGACGCGCGCACCCCCGACGCGCCCGCGGCCGGGGACTGCGAGGCGCTGCGCCGGCCGCGCGTCGAAATCCTCGGCACGATCGGTCCCAGCGCGCCGCCGGAGTTGGCCTGGCTCGACACGGCGCTGCAGGGTCCGGCCCGCCGCCTGCCGTTCAGCCGTAGCGATCGAACCCGGGAGATGCATGAACGCATTTGCGCGACGCGCGATACGACGCTAAGTCTGCTCTGCGGCGCGCTTGTTCCCGGAGATTTCCTGGATCATCCCGAAGATTGCCGGCCGGCCGCCGTAGGTCGCCCGACTGCCTTGCAATTCAAGCTCGATGCTCGAACCGTCTTTGCGTGCGGCGGCGAAAGCGCGGCTGACGGGGCCCGGTTCCTCCTCAAGCAAACGGCGCAGGGCGCCGGCCACCGCCGCAACGTCCTTGTCGACCGGAAGCGACAACAGGTCCTTGCCGGTTACCTCGGCTTCCGAGGTATAGCCGAGAATTTGAATGAAGCGCGGATTGCAGTAGGCAAGCTTTTGGTCCTGGATGACGAATATCCCGGTGAACCACTGTTCCACCAGACTCCGGAACCGGGCCTCGGTTTCGACCAGTTCACGCTCGGTCTGCTTGCGCCCGGTGATGTCGCGCAAGGTGGCGACGGTCTTTAATTCGCCATCGGCGCCGCGGACGATCGTCGCCGAAACCGAACACGGAATGACGGATCCGTCACGGTTCCTGAACATCGATGGCATGTCGATGGCCCGGCCCTCCTGTTTCATTGCAAGCAGCATCGATTCTCTGTATTGAGGATCGGCATACAATACATTCACCGATGTGCCGATGAGATCCTCCCGCTTGTATTGTCCTCTCGACAGCGTCGCGATCTGCGGGCTCATCTCCAATATGGTTCCATCCAAACCCGTCTCGACATAGACGTCCTGCAGATTGTCGTAGATGCTCCGGTATTTCTCCTCGCTCTCGCGCAGCTTGCGGTTGGCCGCCTCCAATTGGGCCATTTTGTCCTCGACTTTGCGCGCTAGCGCCGACTCGTGCAGAGCGTGGGAAGTAAGGTCGTCCAGCGGTGGTGCCGGGGCGGGCGCGGCGTGCCCGGCCCACTGCTGCAGCACCGTGCGCAGTTCCCGCAGAAATACCTCCGCCTCGACAGGTTTGATGAGATAGCGCACCGCGCCCAGCGCCATGGCGAATTGCTCGTCGTCCGGGTGGACATAAGTGGCGGAGTAGAAAATGAACGGAATGACCCTGAGCCCCGCATCCTGCATCCAGTGGCGGCACAAGGCAAAGCCGTCCATTTTCGGCATCAGCACGTCGGAAACGATGGCATCGGGCCGGTCGCGCCGCGCGGCGGCCAGCGCCGCCAGACCGTCGCCCGCAACGGTCACCCGGTAGCCATTGGCCTCGAGCAGCATCTTCAGCAGATGCCGGTTCTCCTCGTGGTCCTCGACGATCAACACGTGAGTCATGAGACCTCTTCCTGCCATATCTTCGACGCGTACGGTACCGAATCTCGGACACCCGGACTCTCAGGTGGATCGCAAACACCGCCGGAATTCGAGCTTCGGCCATTAGCGCAGATCGCGGAAATCTGCCTTCGAACCGGCATGGCTTCCGGTTTGTCGGGCTCGTGACAGGGATTTGTTGAATCTCCGGCATCTCCCCCTCCCGGCAAAGCGACCAGGTTCAGCGCGTTGCCGGTCTTGTAATGCAACCTATTAAAAATAAAGTACAAATATACTCATGCGCGGCAATGCTTTGATCCCTGTTCTAATACTTAAGCAATTGGTGTGCCATGCGTGGTGTGCGCGTACGACAGGTCCGCAAGGCTCGAAGGGTCGACGCGGGAACAATCCGCCGCGCGTGACGCTTGCGCCGTTTTTCCGGCGGAGCAGTCAGCGTGCCAGGTGACGCTGTGGCTTGAGGGCGACGACATGCAGAAATGCAGCCGGGCCGGAGCTTGGTTCTTTTGCAAGGACCCTGTGGCGCGAACGCGCAGATGGCGCCCTCGATTTCCATTGCCGCGCCAGACAAGGCGGCGGCCGGGATGTTCCGCTAACCCGCGCTGGTCGAGGACGGCGCAGTGATCGCCTGTTCGCCCAGGCGGTAGCCTGCGGCGAGGGCATCCAGGTTGAGATCGAGAAAACTGCGCGGGGTGTCCGCGCGCACGGCCTGCTCGAGCGCCCTGCGTTCACAGATTTCGGCAAGCGCAGCCAGTGCGCCCAGGGCGACGATATTCGCCACGCGCTCGCTGCCCAGTTCGATTGCGGTGCGGCTGAGCGGCAGGTGGTGGGCGCGGCGGTCGCCCTCGGGCAGATCCGGACACAGCCGCGTGTCGGCGATTACCAGCGCGCCGGGTTTGAGCAGCGGCCAGGACGGCCTAATCGCGAGCCGGTCGAGCAGCACCAGCCAGTCAAGTGCGGTGGCGAGCGGGAAATCGACCTCGCCATCGGATATCACCAGATCGGAATTGCAGTAGCCGCCGCGCGAGGTCGGCTCGTAGGTCTGCGACTGGGCGACGTGCTTGCCCGCCGCGGCGAGCGCATCGGCGAGCATCTTGGCGCACAGAATCAGCCCCTGGCCGCCGGTGCCGCCGATGCGGATTTCAACTCTGGAGTCGCGCATCACGGGGTTCCTTTGGCTGGAGCTGCCGCCGACTTCGCCGCGGACGCCTTGGCCATGCTGGCCCGCTGTGCGGCGGCCGCCTTGCGGTAGGCCGCGCCGTACTCGGGACGCTCGGTTTTCGTCAGAATGCCGGTGGGCAGATCGTTCGAACGGAAGGGCGTGTCCACCGTGTCGCGATAGGCACTTGGACGCAGTTCGCTTTTCTGGCGCAGCATCATCTCGGGGGAAGAACCCAATTCGTTCTTGCGCCCGAAGATCTCGGTGCAGTCGGAAAGCACTTCGACGAACGCAAATCCGGGATGCACGAGCCCTGAGCGGATGAGTTCCTTCAGCTTGGGCACATGCCGCGTGCCTTCGCGGCCGACGAAGCTCGCGCCCGCCGCCGCGGCCAGCGCGCAGGCGTCGAAGCGGGGCTCGGCGTTCCCGTGCGGCGTGGTGCTCGTCAGGCGCGATTCGGAGGTCGTCGGCGACACCTGGCCCCCGGTCATGCCGTAGACCTCGTTGTTGAGCATGAGACAGGTGAGCTTGAGGTTGCGCCGGCAAGCGTGGATCAGGTGGTTGCCGCCGATCGCGAGGCAGTCGCCGTCGCCGGTGATCACCACCACGTGCAGGTCGGGCCGCGCCAGCGCGAGCCCGGTAGCGTAGGCAAGCGGCCGGCCGTGGGTCACGTGAAAGGTGTTGGCGTCGATGTAGGCCGAGAGCCGCCCGGCGCAGCCGATGCCGGACACCACCGCGAGCGTGTCTTTGTCTATGCCCTGCTCATGGATGGCCCAGAGCAGCGCCCGCAGGGCGATGCCGTGGCCGCAGCCGGGACAGAGGAAGTGCGGCATCATCTCCTGGCGCAGATAATCGCGCACGTCAAACGCGGCAGCCGAGTCGACGATCATCTTGTCTCCTTCGCCAGCGCCGCTTTGGCTAACGATTCAGCGCGCGCAGCGATTTCCGCCGGGGTAATCGGCTCGCCGTTGAAACGGTGCATGCCCTCCACCCGCTTGCCGCCTAGGATGCGCTCGACCTCCAGGCTGAGTTGCCCGGCGTTCATTTCCGGCACGAGCACCGCGCGCGCGCGGGCTGCAACTTCGCGCAAAGCCGTTTCCGGAAACGGCCAGAGGGTGATCGGTCGGAACAGACCCGCGCGCACGCCGCGCGCGCGGGCGATGTCGAGCGCGCGCGTCGCGGCGCGGGCGCTGATGCCGATCGCAACGATCAGCACCTCGGCATCGTCGCAATTGATCGTCTGCCACGAGTCGATTGCGTCGCGGTGCCGGTCGAGTTTGGTCAGCAGCCGGCCGAGGTTGCGCGCGACCGCCTCCGGGTTCTGCGTCGGGAAACCGTTCTCGGCGTGATTCAGGCCGGTGGTGTGCACGCGATAGCCCGCACCGGGGCGGGACATCGCCGGGATGCCGTCTTCATCTGCTGCGTAGGGCTGGTAGGCCGCGCGCGGCCCGCTCGCCCATTTGCGCTCGGTGCGCGCGAGGTCACTTGTGTCGCCGAGCTCGACCGTCTCGGCAAGCTGCGCGATCACCTGGTCATAGAGCAGCACCACCGGCGTGCGGCAGGTTTCCGCCAGGTCGAACGCGCGCATGGTCTCGTCATAGATCTCGCGCACCGAGGCGGGCGCGAGCACGACGATCGGGTAGTCGCCGTGGCTGCCCCAGCGCGCCTGCATGATGTCGCCCTGCGCCGGCCGCGTCGGCATGCCGGTCGAGGGCCCGCCGCGCATGACGTTGACGATCACGCACGGGATCTCGGCCCCGGCGGCGTAGCCGATGTTCTCCTGCTTCAGCGAAAATCCCGGGCCGCTGGTGGCGGTCAGGGCTTTGACGCCGCCCATCGAGGCGCCGATCACCGCGGCGATTGAGGCGATTTCGTCTTCCATTTGCACGAACACGCCGTCCACCTCGGGCAGCAGCCGCGACAGGCGCTCGGCGATCTCCGAAGAGGGCGTAATCGGGTAGCCGGCGAAGAAGCGGCAGCCCGCGGCGAGCGCGCCCAGCGCGCAGGCGTGGTTGCCCGAGATGAGGCGCACGGCAGGCTTGGGCGCGAGCGCGGTATCGACCGCGTTCATGCTGTGGCTCCCTGCGCGGCAGCGGCGTTATTCGCGACGGCATCCAGATGCACCCGGATTGCGAAGTCCGGGCACAGCAGTTCACACAAGCGGCAGCCGGTGCATCTTTCAGGCTGCGCCAGCTCGACGATGCGCTCGTCGTTCAGCCGCAGGCAGCGCTCGGGGCAGAGCTTGACGCAGATGTCGCAGCTCTTGCACCACTGCGGCGTAATTTCCAGGCGCACGCTGTAGGCAACGAGTGCAGGCGCGGGAATGTTCGCGGCCGGTGCGCCCGCTTCCGGGGCCACCGTCGTGGTGCGGCGCGCCGCGTCGATCCAGTTGCGCCCGAGGCGGAAGGCGTCGAGGTTGACCGCGATGGTTTTCTTCGGCACGAATGCGCTGAGCGCCAGTTCCCAATCCGCGGCGGGAAAGTCGAGCACCGTGGATAATGCGCCGATCAGAACCACGTTTGCCGCGCGCTCGTTGCCGAGTTCCTCGGCCATGCGGGTGGCGTCGATCGCATAGCCCTCGGCCACATGCGCCTTGACTTCGGCCGGCGTCTCGCGCGAGTAGCGCAAGGGCGCGCCGGGGCGCCGGTTCAGGCACGCGAACGGCGGCACGATGCGCTTGGTGTCGCAGATGAAAATGCCGGTATCGGGCTTGAGGAAAGGGAGCCAGCGCAGGCCTTCGGCCCATTCGAGAGCGACCAGGATGTCGGCTTCGCCTTTGGGGATGGTGGGCGACCATACCTGCGGGCCGAAGCGCACGTGGCTGAACACGGTGCCGCCGCGCTTGGCCATGCCGTGCACTTCGCTCTGCTTGACTTCGAAGCCCTTGGACTGGGCCAGCCAGGCGAGCGCCTTGGACACCATGATGACGCCCTGGCCGCCGACGCCCACGATCAGCACGTTCATCGGTTCCCGCGCTTTGGCGGCGGTTGCGGAGGGCCGCAACTGCTCGTCGTCTATGCCGCTGCGCGATGCGCTCGGCGCGCTCATTGCGTCACCGTCGCCGCCGGCTTGATGCAATCGACCGTGCACACCTGCGCGCACAGCGTGCAGCCGATGCAGAGCGACTGATCGATCTTGACCTTGTGCCGTCCCTCGAAGGTGTCATTCCCCCAGGTGAGCGCGGGGCAGCCGAGATTCATGCACGATTGGCAGGCATTGCACTGCGCGTTGACGATCGCGAGCGGCGGTCCCTTGATCTTGACCGGGTCGAGCACGCACGGGCGGTTGGAGATGATCACCGAAACGCCGCGGTGGGCGATCGCCTCACGCAGCGTCTGGTACATTTGCGCCAGATCGTAGGAGTCCACGGTGCGCACCCATTTCACGCCGATGGCGCGCACCAGGGCTTCGTAATCGACCTTCGGCGCGTCCTCGCCGCGCAGCGTCTTGCCGGTTCCCGGATGGTCCTGGCCACCGGTCATCGCGGTGATATGGTTATCGAGCAGCATCACCGTGATGTTCGCCTGGTTGTAGACCGCGTTGATCAGTCCGGGAATGCCGGCGTGCAGGAAAGTCGAATCGCCGATGGTGGCCATCACCGGCTTGGTATCCCCGGCCTTGGACATGCCGATCGCGTTGCCGATCGACGAGCCCATCGAGACTGTAGTGTCCAGGCCGCGCAGCGGATCGAGGCAGGCGAGCGTGTAGCAGCCGATGTCCCCGGCTACGCGCGCGCCCGCCGCCCTCACCGCCATGAAACTCGAGGTATGCGGGCAGCCCGCGCACAGCACCGGCGGCCGCACCAGCGGTTCAGGCGTCCAGCCGCTTTTCTGCGCGCGAGGTTCGAGGATGCCCGCCTGCTCGAACCCGGCGCGCACGACCTCAGGCGAGAATTCGC
>JADGRR010000114.1 GCA_017880745.1 Burkholderiales bacterium | reverse complement strand
CGCACGCGATCGGCGATCTTGTATAAAAGCAACCTCAAGCCGTGGTTGATTTTATCCATAACCGTGTTTTTGGTACGGAGGTGCCTTTTATCCGTACCAAAAATGCGGTTGGCGCGCGCAGCGCGCAAGTCCGATGGTCGCGTAGGACAGTGCTCGAGTGGTTCATGCGCTAACATCACGCTTTATCGTCCTCAACAAATACCTGGCGCGTGATGGCATTGGCTGCTCCAGATTGGTGTCGGGTTTTGCCGCGGCGGCTTGCGCGCGTTCTGTTCGCGGCCGCCCTGGGTTGCGCGGCACTGCCCGCCCGTGCCGCGATGATCGACGAGATCCAGGTCTACACCGACGACATCAACAAGCCCGGCGAATTCGGGCTTGAGTTGCACGTCAACACCACGCCCAAAGGCCGCAGCACTCAGGACTTTCCCCGCGAAATCACGCCTTGGCACGGCCTGCGCTTCACGCCCGAGTTTTCCTACGGCCTGACCAAGGAGCTGGAGGCCGGGCTGTATCTGCCGTACGCGCGCGATGCCGAGGGCACTACGCATTTCGCCGGGCCGAAACTACGACTCAAATGGCTGCCCTTGCAGCCGAAAGAGGGCGGGCGCGGGTGGTTCCTGGGTGCGAACGTCGAATACGCATGGGTCGCGCCGGAGTTCGAGCAATCCAACCGTTCCGTCGAGCTGCGGCCCATAGTCGGTTATCGTGACAGGGATTGGCTGTTCGCCGCGAATCCCATACTCGGTTGGGCGCTGGCCGGGCCCGATCACGACGGCAAGCCGGATTTCAGCCCGTCGGTCAAGGTCGCGCGCAATGTCGCTTCCGGCATCGCGCTGGGCGTGGAGTATTACGCCGAGCTAGGGAAGGTGAATAATATCCTGCCGCACCAGGAACAGTCGCACACGCTGTATTTCGCTCTCGACATCGACCGCAAACCCTGGGTATTCAATATCGGCATCGGGCGTGGGCTTAACGACGCGACCGACCGCTGGACGCTGAAGACCATCATCGAAATACCTATTGACTAGAAAAGCGGCCATTCTCCTAGCGATTGGCTCGCCCCCGGGTCGGCTCCTGGCCCGGGCGATGCAGCCATAACGCTGGACGGCGCGGACCTCCTATTTCAGGTCACGCCTGAAAGCTTCTGTGGCTGCCGACGCAGACATGCCTTGGCAGCGCGCGTTCCACAAAAAATTGAACACTGAAGCGCTTAGGATGCCCTCTATCTGCGGCGGTGGCTTACCAGCAGGGCCCACGAGGAAGCGCTTTCCGTTCACCATCCCACAAATGAGCGCCCCGAAATTGTCCCGAACCAGCTTGAGTCCTTCGAGGGAAATGTCGGTGGTTGGACGATCTAGCGCTTGCGCAATCGCTGTGCGAGCCTCTTGAAGCATGGATTCATCAATTTCCTGTTGGGCGATCGATAGCGACGGGCTCGACAGGAACGCGAGGACAATTGCGAGGTGAGCCAAAGCGTAAGCGGCTTGCTTCATAACGTCCGCCAAACTCAAATCCCGGTCGGGTAACACGGGGGGTATGCAAGCACAGACTAGACTTAGATCGTGCTCCTGTCCATTGCGGCAGAAATTACCGGGACCGCCAAGCGCCCGTTGCCTGCTCGTCGGCTGATGGTCGCAATGGGGCCTGCCGCTTTAAGCTGAAGACCAGGATCGAAATACCGCTTAACCAGCGCGCGGAGCTGGAAGGCGCTTGCCTCGCGCGGTTGCGGGCCCGGATTCCGCCTGCACGCGCTGTTACTTCGGCGGTATGTCTTGCAGGTAAGCGGCGACGGCCTCCATGTTCTGGCGGCTGAGCGAATGTGTGACCACTTTCATCGCCACACCGTCCGGTCTTTGTTCGGTTTGCTGGAAAACCGTGAGTTGTTTGACCGCGTAGTCGGCATGCTGATTCGCCACACGCGGAAATTGGCCGTTGCCCTGGCCGTGGTCTCCGTGGCAAGTGCTGCAAGGTGGAACATTCTGCGCCGGAAGCCCGCTGTCGAAGATCTGCTTTCCTTCTTCGATCAATTTCGGATTGCCGCTCCCGGGAGATACCGATTTTTGCTCGGCAAAATACGCGGCGAGGCCCTTGATCTGATCGTCGGTCAGGCTGCGGCTGATTCCCCACATGTATATGAATCCCGGCGGATCCTCGCGCCTATGATTCCTGAACTGGTTCAACTGCGCGACGATATATTCCTGCTGCTGCTCGGCGAGCTTCGGAAAATTGGGCGAGATCGAATTGCCGTCGAGTCCGTGGCAATTCGAGCATACTTGCGAGGCGAGGGTTTTGGCCGGGGTGCTTGGATTCGCCAGAGAACGCGAACGCTCGAGGGAAGAACAGCCCGCGCCGATCGCGACCAGCGCCAGCGCCAGGGTTAACGAAGCTCGTTTCATGTTGATTCTCCAAAAAATCTGACCATCAAATCCGGATCGGCTCACGGCCTGTGCCGGCAAGGCGTTGAATACGAAGCCGCGCTTTAGTACGCGCCCCAGACATAAAAGAACAGCGTGTTGTTGTCTTTGGCGTCGCGTCCAAGGCCGTCGTAGTTGCTGCTTGCGCCGTTGAACTTGGAATATGTGGTGTATTGCAGGCCGACACGCACATACTGCATCGGTGTCCAGAACGCTTCATAGGTAAAACCGCGGGTCGCCGGGTTGCCCGAGAGGTTGCCGCCGACGCGGGTGGACAGTTCGGCCGCTCCAAGGGAGCCGGTTGGGTCGCTGGTAATCAGTCCAGTGGCCGGATCGAAACCGGAGGTCTGATTCAGGGTATTGGTGTTGCCGGTGCGGTTGAAATACCCCAGGCTGCCGCCGTACTTCGCTTGATAGACATACGTCAATTTGGCCCTGAGGGTATTGGTCGTATCGGAGGTATTGGTATTCGCCAGCGGATTGCCGAGCGCGTCGACAAAATTCACGGGTTGATTGGCCACGGAATCGGGGTACCGGTGTTTGCTCGTCATGTAGGCGACCTGCGCCGTCACCGTGTGCGGGTCGAGCAAATACTGATATTGGGCGTCGAGGCCTTTATCATTGAAGCGATGGGTGCTGGTCGGATCGGACGTGTCCTCGGGATTGTCATAAACGTCGGCAATCATGCCGGAGGTGCCGAGCATGATGTTGTGCGGGCCCCATTCGTGCGTGAGCGCAAGCCGCCAGTAGGGATTCGTGCCCTTCAGTTTCGTCGTGCCGGCGTTGTTGATGCCCGCGCTCATGATGGATAGGCCGCGGTTGGCAGTCTTGTATCCGCCCAATTCGGCATAGAGCATCTTGTTCAAGTAGGCATAGGCGCTCAAGCCCGCGACATTGCCGCCGGAACCGTAGCCGGGGTAGGGTGCATTGCCGTCCACAAACTGGCTGCTGCTCGGGCTCGGCACCGGGACATATTGCATCCAGGCGGCGGCGGTATTCCATGGATCGGAGACCGACGGATTATTGTTCGCCGAAACGCCGAAAATCAGGTCCCGGTTCGAATCGATAAAGCGGTCGGCATAGCGCAGGTCGATATTGTCGGCATTGGTATGGCCCTTGAACTTTCCAGCCCCGACTCCATCGGGTGCCACGGCCTGCTCGGCGTAGTTGTCGTAGGTGATCTGCGAAAACAGGCCTATGTTTTCGGTGACCTTGCCAGCGATGAACAGGCTCGCCGACGAGAACGTGACTGCCCTATTCTTTGCGAAATCGGCCGGCGGGTTATCGCTCTTGGTCGTATCCCTGACCCTGGAGGAACTGACGACGGCCATGACCGACAGAGGAAGGGCGCGCTCGCCGATGGTGTAACCGGTCATTTTGAACATGCGTCCATAGGGGGTCAGTTCGGGGAACTGCCCGCCGGCGTGGCATGACACGCAGTTCTGGCCGGTCTGGCGCGCAAACGCAGGCAAGGCTTGGGCTTCCTCCGGTGCGAGGACCAGCAGCAGCGGCACCAGCACGGTGGCGGCAATTGTTCCAGCGATTAGCTTGCGGGCGATTTTTTTCCGGAGCGCTCGCACGGCCAGGATGGCGGCTGCAATGCTCGTCGGGGCCGGCGTTTCCCGGATTTCCTGCAATCCGCGCGTATCCATACCTATCATGTAGTTTCTCCAATTATATGATTTAGTGTATGATTTAGTTCGGAGAATTATAGATACAAGCGCAGCGGAGCGATATGGCGGTAAACCCCTATACCCGAGAAACGGCAGCTATGCACCTGCCCAAGAAAACCACGACTCGGTGTTGGCCGATAGCCAAGTGGAGCGGACGCCGTGGCGACTGACGGGGACGCGCGCGGCCACAGGCGCCTGCCCGAGTGCGGCCTCCCGACAGCGCGTGACGGAGCACCTGGGCTTGCCTGCTGCGAAACTCCGCGAAGGCAGACAGCCGTTTGGCGCCGTGCCGCAGCGCGCTACCGAGGTCCCACGGCGAGCCGATCACCGGGAGGGTCAGATGGCCGTCGAGGATCGCTGGAATGGGCATGGCGGGTCCTGTGGTTATAAATGGAGTTTCAAGGGCGAGCGGGATCGATGCGCGCGTTCAGCGCTCGCGCGGCGGCCGGTGATGGCGCAGCTTCTGCGCCTCGCGCTCGAGCGGATCGCGCAGGCGCAGCAACTTTGCCTGTTTCTTGGTGATCAGCGGGTAATGCCGGGCGGCGTCCAGGGCCCAGCCCACGTCCCAGCAGCTTTTCTTTTGCGTTACCCACGTCTTTGGGTCCAGCCGTCGCAGGTCGAAGGCGACCGAGTAGCTGCGCAGCGTCTTCTGGTGGCGTTTGTTGCAGTACTCGTGAAAATAGGACATCGCGAGTTCGCGCAGGCTGCGGTACACGGGATCGCGCCAGCGCAGCACGGGATGGTTGGTCTTGGAAATCGCGCCCCAGCAGCCGTTGCGGTGGAACAGGGTCACGATGTGGTCGTAGTCGCGGGTCGCCTTCAGGTCCATCAGCAGCGGCGGCTCGCCATGGACCCATAGCGCCGCGGCGGCGATCATCGCGCCTTCGATGCACAGGGCGCGGCGCTGGTTCAGCGCTTCGCGCACCGACAGGCAGGTTTCGCCGCCGATCTCGAAATTCTGCGGAATCGCGTCGATGTAGGCCTGGATTTTCTCCGGCGTGTTGAGGCGCCGCAGGATCGCAAACTCGGCTTTCGTCAGGCCCAGGTCCTCGCGGCTGGCAAAGCGTTTTCTTCTCATCTTGTCCGCTGCTTCACGACGCAGGTCGTATCTTACCCGTCGTGGTGCCGTCGTGTTCTGCCGGCGACAGCTGGATGCCTATTTGCGCCTGCCGCGCTTGACCGCCTTTGCCGGACGCGCGGCTTTCTTGGCAGCCGACTTGTTGCGCGCCGGCTTTGCCGCGCGCGCTTTTTTTGCCGGCTGCTTCTTCGCGGGTTTGCTTGATTTGGCGGCCCGTGCTTTGCCTTCGGGGCGCGATGGCACGATGGTTCCGGCGGCTTGCGCTTGCTCGGCAGCCTGTTTTTTCGCATTCGTGCGCAAGGCAGCGGCGTAGGCGGTGCGCGCCCAGGGCAGCATCAACTCGGGCGATTCCATCGCGTCTTCCGGCGCGCGGAAGAAGTTGAGCGACGCGCGCTTGCCCTTGCGCGCGTAGCCGAAAATCTCGCAGCCCGCCTGTTCGAACTCGACGCGGTTCATCTCGTCCGCTTTGAGGTAGAGCGTGTCCTCCGACACGATGGCGAACATCAGGCCGTCCAGGTACACGCCGTGGCCGCCGAACATGCGGCGCGCCCCGACGGTGCCAAACGGCCCGAACAACTCCATCACGTACTCGATGAATTCGCCGGACATGCTGAGAATCCGCCCCTTATCTGATTCCTGCGGCGGATTGTAGAGCTTGGTGCCGCTCTAGCCAAGCGCGGCCGGCGCCAGGCGCCGGCCAGGGTGCTTTGTCCCTCAGACCGCCTTCCTTCGCGGGCCCGCTTCCAGGCGCCGCCGGAACAGCGGATCGGGCCGCTCGACCGAGGCCTGGTAGGCCTCGCTGAAATCGTCGAAGGCAGAGAGCGCCTGCTCGGGATTCTGATCTGCACGCAGTGAAAAGGCGTCAAAGCCGCAGCGCGAGAGATAGTAGAGCTGGTCGCGCAGCACGTCGCCGATGGCGCGAAGTTCGCCGCGGTAGCCATGGCGCTCGCGCAGCAACCGCGCGAGGGTATAGCCGCGGCCGTCGGTCGCGCTGGCAATGCGTACCGCAATCACATCGAAGCGCGCCAGATCCGGCGCAATCACCGCCGGGTCTGCGTCCGCTTCCAGCCACACGCCGATGCGCCCGAGGCGAAACGACAGCGTGTCGCGCTCGCTGGTCCACAATGCTAGCGGCACGATCACATCGCCGCTGAAGGGCAGCGTCCCGGTCGGGCCCTGCTCAAGCAGCTGCCAGTTGTCTTGAATTACGGCGCGGTGTTTGATGATCTGTGCCATACACATAGTCCTTGAAAGGTTCGATGCCGATGCGGCGCACCGTGTCGATGAAACGCTCTTCCTCGCCTTCGCGCTCGGTGAGATAGACCGCGATCAGTTTCTCGATCACGTCGGGCACCTGGTCTTGGGCGAATGCAGGGCCGATCACTCTCCCCAGTGATGCGTCCGCGCCTTGCGCGCCGCCGATCGAAATCTGGTAGAACTCCTCGCCCTGCTTGTCCACGCCGAGAATGCCGATGTGACCGATGTGGTGATGACCGCAGGAATTCATGCAGCCCGAGATGTTGAGGTCGAGCTCGCCAATATCATGCAGGTAGTCCAGATCGTCGAAACGCCGCTGGATCGCGTCGGCTACCGGAATGGACTTGGCGTTGGCAAGCGAGCAGAAATCCCCGCCGGGGCAGGCGATGATGTTGGTCAGGAGGCCGATGTTGGGCGTGGCCAGGCCGAGCGGCCTGATTTCGCGCCACAACGCGTGCAGATCGGAGGCGCGCACGTCGGCAAGGATCAGGTTCTGCTCGTGGGAGACGCGCAGCTCGCCGAACGAATAGCGCTCGGCCAGGCCGGCGATCGCGTCCAGCTGCTCGGCGCTCGCATCGCCGGGGGGGGCGCCGGTGCGCTTGAGCGACAACGTGACCGCTGCATAGCCCGGCACCTTGTGCGGGTGTACGTTGCGCTGGTGCCAGTTGGCGAAGGCCTTCTCCGCGGCGAGCATTGCTTCGAGGAAGGCATCCTTTGCCGGCAATTCGGCATAGGCGGCCCGGGTAAAGCGGCCTTCGATGCGCCGCAGTTCCGCTTCGATCAGCGTCGCCGGGCCGTCTCTCAAGTGCGACCATTCTTCCTCGACCTTTTGCGCGAACACCTCGGGCGTGAGTTCCTTCACCAGGATCTTGATGCGCGCCTTGTATTTGTTGTCGCGCCGGCCGTAGCGGTTGTACACGCGCAGGATCGCGTCGAGGTAGGTCAGCAGGTGGCGCCAGGGCAGGAACTCGCGGATCGCATGGCCGACGATGGGTGTGCGGCCGAGGCCGCCGCCGACGATCACGCGAAAACCCACCGCGCCCTCGCCTTGTTCGGCGCCGTCCACACCGTCGCTGCGCCGCGCATGCAGGCCGATATCGTGCACCCAGGTCGCGGCGCGGTCCGCCGCGCTGCCGCTGACCGCAATCTTGAATTTGCGCGGCAGGTAGGCGAACTCCGGATGCAGGGTGGACCACTGCCGTATGAGCTCGCACCAGACGAAGGAATCGACGATTTCGTCCTGGGCCACGCCGGCGAAATGGTCGGTGGTGGTGTTGCGAACGCAGTTGCCCGAGGTCTGGATCGCGTGCATCCGCACCTCGGCCAGTTCGGCCAGGATCTCGGGCACCTCCTCCAGCTTGGGCCAGTTGAACTGGATGTTCTGGCGGGTGGAGAAGTGAGCGTAACCCTTGTCGTAGCTGCGCGCTATGTGCGCAAGCTTTCTCAGCTGCGACGACGAAACCAGGCCATAGGGGATCGCCACGCGCAGCATCGGCGCGTAGCGCTGGATGTAGAGACCGTTCTGCAGCCGCAGCGGGCGGAAGTCGTCCTCCGACAACTCGCCGGCAAGGTGACGGCGCGTCTGGTCGCGGAACTGGCTTACGCGCTCGTCCACGATGTGCTGGTCGATTTCATCGTATAGGTACATGGTATCTTTGGCCTG
>JADGRR010000006.1 GCA_017880745.1 Burkholderiales bacterium | reverse complement strand
TTAAATTCGCACGTCGAGGACTTGGATTTCAATCCAGATGACTTTATCGCACGGGTGAATAGCGATGTGGTGGGAAAGTACCTGAATATCGCGAGCCGTGCCGCCAATTTCATCACGAAAAACTTTAACGGTGAACTGAAATACTACGGCGATACCGAGTCGCTGGTTCAAGGAGCGCGCGCTTCTGCGCTACCTGTACGAGATTTCTACGACACGCGTGAATTCGGCAGGGCGATACGCGATGTAATGGCAATCGCAGATCGCCTCAATCAGGATTTCGATGCTCGCCAGCCTTGGGTTCTCGCAAAGGATCAGGCCAAGCGTAATGAACTGCAGGACGTATGCTCGCGCGTCCTTCATGGTTTCAAACTGCTTACGGTGCTGCTCGCACCCGTTCTGCCTCGACTTGCCGAGCGTGTAGCAAAGGAACTGTTCGGCCTTGACCGTACCTTTATTTGGTCCGATGCGGAATACTTGCCTCAAAACATTCGCCCTTACCAACATCTCATGACCCGTGTCGAAGAAAAGGAACTCGACGCACTATTCGACCTCCCGGCTGCGGGCCCTGCGAAGGAGCAGAAGAAAGGGACAGCCACCTCGAAGACCGGCTCCCAGAGCCGACCTCCAGACATTTCCACTCCGTCGACGCCGCATCCGACTTCCCCTGGACCTACCGCCCCGACCGCCGCGGCCGCGACGATTTCCATCGACGACTTCGCCAAAATCGACCTGCGCGTCGCGAGAATCGTCAAAGCCGAGCATGTCGAAGGCGCGGACAAGCTGTTGAAGCTCACGCTCGATATCGGCACCGAGCAGCGCACGGTGTTCGCCGGCATCAAGTCGGCTTACGACCCGGCGGCGCTCGAAGGCCGTCTCACCGTGATGGTCGCAAACCTCGCCCCGCGCAAAATGAAGTTCGGCTTGTCCGAAGGCATGATTCTCGCCGCCAGCGGCGAAGCCCCCGGCGTCTTCCTGCTCGCGCCCGACAGCGGCGCGCAACCGGGGATGAAAGTCAAATAATGCCCGGGGCGTTGCAGCTGATACTGGGCGTGATCCTGCTGTGGCTCGCGCTCGGTCTTGCCGGCGTATTCTTCCCGCGCAACCTGCCCCTGGTGAGCCGGGTGCTGTTCCCGGCCGGCGCCGTGGGCGCGCTGGCGCTGGCGGCGGCGGCGCTCGATGCGCTGGGCGGCGACACGCAGTCGCTGGTGCTGCCGCTCGGCCTGCCCGAGCTGCCCTTCCACCTGCGCCTGGATGCGCTGTCGGCCTTTTTCCTGCTGCTGCTGGGCGCCGTGACCGCGGGCGTCTCCATCTTCGCCGCGGGCTACTTCCGCCGCGGCGAAGGCACTCCACCCGGACTGCAGTGCCTGTATTACCACCTGTTCATCGCCAGCATGGCGCTGGTGCTTCTGGCCGACGACGCCTATGCCTTCATGGTGTTCTGGGAAACCATGGCCTTGTCGTCCTATTTCCTGGTCACCAGCGACCACACCAAACCCGAGATCCGGCGCGCAGGCTTCCTCTACCTGCTGATCGCCCACGTCGGCGCCATCGGCATTCTGCTCTGTTTCGGCCTGCTGCACGGCACCGGCGACTACACCTTCGACACCATGCGCGCGGTACAGCTCGCGCCGGTCTGGGCCACGGTCGCCTTTGCCCTCGCACTGTTCGGCTTCGGTGCCAAGGCCGGCATGCTGCCGCTGCACGTGTGGCTGCCCGAGGCCCACCCGGCAGCGCCCTCGCCGGTGTCGGCGTTGATGTCCGCGGTCATGCTGAAGACCGCGATCTACGGCCTGCTGCGCGTGCTGTTCGACCTGCTGCACATGCAGGTGTGGTGGTGGGGCGTGGTGATCCTCGTGCTCGGCCTCGCGACCGCACTCTACGGCGTGGTGTTTTCCGCCGTGCAAAGCGACATGAAACGCCTGCTCGCCTACTCCTCGATCGAGAACATCGGCTTCATCCTCGTCGGCATCGGCCTTGCCGTCACGTTTCAGGCCTACGGCATGCGCGCCCTCGCCGCGCTGTCCCTCACCGCGGCGCTGTACCATTGCATCAATCACGCCTTCTTCAAAAGCCTGCTGTTCCTCGCCACCGGCTCGGTGCTGCACGCCACGCATGAACGCGCCCTGGGCAAGCTCGGCGGACTGATACACCGCATGCCCTGGGTCGCCTGGCTGGCGCTGATCGGCACACTCGCCATCGCCGGGCTGCCGCCTCTGAACGGCTTCGTCTCCGAATGGCTGATGCTGCAGGCGTTCCTGTTCACGCCGAGCCTGCCGCATCCTTACCTGAATATGCTGATCCCGGTCGCCGCCGCCGCCATCGCGCTCGCCGCGGCACTGGCAGGTTACGTGATGGTCAAGTTCTACGGCGTGGTGTTTCTCGGCCAGCCGCGCGAGCAAAGCCTGGCGGCGGCCCATGACGCCGGTATCTGGGAGCGCGTCGGCCTGGTCTGGCTCGCCGCCGGCTGCATCGCCCTGGGGGTGGCGCCGGTAGCGGTCATCGGCGTCATCGATGCCGTCAGCGGCCAGCTGCTGGGCAAGACCCTGGGCGCGAGCGCGGCCGGCTGGATGTTCCTCACGCCCATCAGCCCGGACCGCGCCAGCTACGCGCCGTTCTTGTTCCTGATCGTAATCCTGGCGGTGTGGCTGCTGACCTGGCTCGCCGTGCGCTATTTCTACCACAGCGGAATGCGCCGCGCACCGCCCTGGGACTGCGGTTTTCCGGCGCAGACTGCGCGCATGCAGGATACCGCCGAAGGTTTCGGCCAGCCGATACGCCAGATGTTCGAGCCTTTCTTCCGCATGCAGCGCGAGCTGCCTACGCCGTTCGACGCCAAGCCGCGCTACCGCGTCATCGTCGAGGACCATCTGTGGTACTGGCTCTACCTGCCCATTGTGAAAGTCACGGAAGCGCTCACCCGGGTGGTGACCCTGCTGCAGCGCGGCCGCATCTCGGTGTATTTGACCTACAGCTTTGTCACGCTGCTCATACTGCTCCTATTCGTCAAATGATTTCCTGGCCCGGACTCATCGCCCAACTCACCGAGATCGTGCTCGCGGTGCTGCTCGCGCCGGTCCTGCTCGGCTGGGTCAACCAGTGGCGTGCCTGGCTGCAGAACAAGAGCGGCCCCGGCATCCTGCAGCCTTACCGCACGCTGAGGAAGCTGTTTGCGAAAGAAGCGGTGCTCGCGCACAACGCGTCGCCCTTGTTCCGCGCCACGCCCTATGTGCTGTTCGCCTGCATGTGCCTCGCCGCAGGCATCGTGCCCACGCTCGGCACCGACCTGCCGTTCTCTCCCGCCGCCGACGCCATCGCGCTGGTGGGCATCTTCGCCCTGGCACGGGTATTCATCTCGCTGGCCGCGATGGACATCGGCACCGCTTTCGGTTCGCTCGGCGCGCGGCGCGAGATGATGGTGGGGTTCCTCGCCGAGCCGGCACTGCTGATGGTGCTGTTCACCGCCTCGCTGATTTCGCACTCGACCTCGCTCGCCACCATCGTCGAGCACCTGGCGCAAATGAAGTTCGTGATCTACCCGAGCCTCGCTTTCGCCGGTGTCGCCTTCACCATGGTGTCGCTCGCCGAGAATGCGCGCATTCCGGTGGACAATCCGTCCACGCACCTGGAACTCACCATGATCCACGAGGCGATGGTGCTGGAATATTCCGGGCGTCACCTGGCGCTGATCGAGTGGTCCGCGGCGCTGAAGATGTTCGTCTATTCCTGCATCGGCATCGCGCTGTTTTTCCCATTCGGCATCCCCGCGGGCGGCGACGCGTTCGGCCTGCTGCTGGCGCTGCCCGCCCTCGTGGCCAAGCTCGCGGTCGGCGGATTCGCCTTGGCGCTGATCGAAACGCTGAGTGCCAAGATGCGCATTTTCCGCGCCCCCGAGTACCTCGGTACCGCGTTCCTGCTGGCGGTGCTGGCGATGCTGATCCACTTCCTGCTGGAGAGCTGAGGTGAATCTGCCGCTGTCTTCGCAGATCATCAACCTGCTCGCCGCGATGCTGCTGCTGCTTTCGTTCGCGATGCTGACGCAGCGGCGCATCCTGTCGCTGATCAACCTGTTCGCGCTGCAGGGTCTGACGCTTACGCTCTCGACCCTGGTGGTGGCCTGGAGCACCGGCCAGCATCACCTTTATTATTCCGCGGCGCTGACTTTCGTCCTCAAGGTGCTGATCCTCCCCTCGGTGCTGCACCGCCTGATTCGCAAGCTCAGCGCCAAATGGGACGTGGAAACGCTGATCAATATTCCCACCACCATGCTGGTCGGCATCGCGCTGGTGATCCTGGCGTTCAACGTGGCGCTGCCGATCTCGCAGCTTGCAGGCACCATCACCAAAAGCACCCTGGGCATCGCGCTTGCCTGCGTGCTGCTCGCCTTCCTCACCATGATCACCCGCTCCAAGGCGGTGCCGCAGGTGATCGGCTTTCTCGCCATGGAAAACGGCCTGGTCTTTGCCGCCACCAGCGCCACCTATGGCATGCCCATGGTGGTGGAGTTCGGCATCGCCCTGGACGTGATGGTGGGCATGGTCATCCTGGGCGTGTTCATTTTCCAGATCCGCGAACGTTTCGACAGCCTCGATATCAGGCACCTCGAGCAATTGAAGGAAGAATGAAAAACATCCGTCCTCCCAGGTTCGCATGAACTGGCAGATCTACCTCGTTCTGGGCACACCGCTGCTGGGCAGCATCCTGGCCGCGCTGTGGGGGCACAAGAGCTGGGCCGCGGGACTGAACATCGCCATCAGTATCGGCACTTTCATCGCTGCGGCGGCGCTGACTGCGCACATCATTTCGGAAGGGCCGGTGGTCACTGCGGACGAGCAGTTCTTCGTCGACTCGCTCAACGTGTTTCTGGTCGCGCTCACCGCCTTCGTCTCGATGACGACGTCGCTGTTCTCGCGACCGTACATGCGCATCGAGCACGCGCATGGGAAACTGAGCGACAATCGCCTGCGGCTGTTCCACAGCATGTACCAGCTGTTCGTGTTCACCATGCTGCTGGTGCTGCTCACCAACAACCTCGGCATCCTGTGGGTGGCGCTCGAGGCGGCCACGCTCACCACCGTGCTCCTGGTGAGCCTGTACCGCACGCCGGCAAGCCTGGAAGCGGCGTGGAAGTATTTCATCCTCTGCGGCGTGGGCATCGCCCAGGCCTTGTTCGGCACCATCCTGCTCTACTCCGCTTCGGAAAAAGTGCTGGGCTCGGGCGGCAGCGCGCTGCTGTGGACGCACCTGGAGACCGTGGCCGGCAGCCTCGAACCGACGGTGATGTCGCTCGCGTTCGTGTTCCTGCTGGTGGGCTACGGCACCAAGGTGGGGCTGGTGCCGCTGCACAACTGGCTGCCTGACGCCCATGCGGAGGGCCCGACGCCGGTATCGGCGGTGCTCTCCGGCCTGTTGCTCAACGTTGCGCTGTACGCGCTCCTGCGCTGCAAGGTGCTGGTGGACGGGGCCCTGCGCGCGCCCTTCGCCAGCCAGCTGATGATGGGCTTCGGCCTGCTGTCGGTGGTGGTCGCGGCTTTCTTCCTGTCGCGGCAAAAGGACGTCAAGCGCATGTTCGCCTATTCCTCGGTCGAGCATATGGGGCTGATCACCTTCGCCTTCGGCATGGGCGGGCCCATCGCCAACTTCGCCGGCCTGCTGCACATGACGGTGCACTCCCTGACCAAGAGCGCGATTTTTTTCGCCGTCGGCCACGCGGCGCAGAAGGCCGGAACGCAGATCATGGACGACATCCGCGGCCTGATGAAAGTCAGCCCCACGGTGGGCTGGGGGCTGATGCTCGGATCGATCGCCATTCTCGGACTGCCGCCCTTTGGCGTGTTCGCGAGCGAATTCCTCATTCTTACCACCGCCATGCGCCTGCAGCCCTGGGCTACGCCGTTTCTGCTCGTCGCCCTGGGTGTGGCTTTCGCCGCGGTGTTCAGCAAAGTGCAGCCGATGGTGTTCGGCGAGACCAATGCCCGGCGCCTGCCGCACCCGCCGGCGCTGGTTCCCGTATTCGCACACCTCGCAATCGTGCTGACGCTCGGTTTTTACATTCCGCCTTACCTTGTCGACTGGTACCGCGAAGCGGCGAAGTTGATCGGATAGAACATTGCGGGTGAAGCGTGAAGCGCAAAGGATTGAACCATCATGGCGTTTGACAGCTTGCCACTGAAACTGACTGAACTGCCCGGCGCGGTACCAGCGTGGCAGGGGCTGGCTTCGGCTGCGGACCTGCCGGACATCTGCCAGGCGGTCAAGAATCAGGGCGGGCGCCTCGCCGCGCTATGGGGCACGGACGAACAGGACCGCGAGCAAGGCTATGCGCTGCACCTCGCGCTGGCGAAGCCCGAAGGCATGCTGTGGCTGCGGGCCGCCCTGCCTGCGGGCGAGTTGCAATATCCGGACCTGTCGTCAATTTTTTATGCTGCCGGCCGCATGCAGCGCGCCGCGCGCGATCTGCTCGGAATCGATGCCGATGCCGCAGACCGGCGACCGTGGCTGCGGCATGCCGCCTGGCCGGACACCGAGTACCCGTTGCGGCGCAACGTCGCCGCCGCGACCGTGTTCGAGAAATGCACCGATGATTACCGCTTCGTCAGCGTAATCGGCGACGGCGTGCACGAAATTCCGGTCGGACCGGTGCACGCGGGAACCATCGAGCCCGGGCATTTCCGCTTCTCCATCGTCGGCGAGAAGGTGCTGCGCCTGGAAGAGCGCCTGGGGTATACGCACAAGGGCGTGGACAAACGCTTCCGCGGAATGCCGTTCACCGAAGGCGCGAAGCTCGCCGGGCGGATCAGCGGCGACAGCACCGTGGCCTACGCCTGGGCGTATTGCATGGCGCTGGAGAGCATTGCCGCTGTCGCGCCTCCGGCGCGGGCGCTGTGGCTGCGCGCGCTGTTGCTCGAGCGCGAGCGCATCGCCAATCATCTGGGCGACCTCGGCTCTTTGGGCAACGACGGCGGGCTCGCCTTCGGACTGGCGCAGTTCACACGCCTGAAGGAGGACGTGCTGCGCTTGAACCACAGGCTGTTCGGCCACCGCTACCTGATGGACCGCATCGTCCCGGGCGGCGTGGCGTGCGACCTCGACCGCAGCGCCCTGGACGCGATCGAACGCGAATGCGATGCGCTGGAACTTGAAGTGCGTCTGCTCAGGGACATTTACGACGATCACTCCGGACTGCAGGACCGTTTCCTCACCTGCGGCCGGCTGACGCCGAACACCGCGAGCAAACTGGGCGTGATCGGCCTCGCCGGACGCGCCAGCAGCCAGGCCTGGGATCTGCGCGCGCAGGCGCAGCCCGCGCCCTACAACCTGCTCGACACACACATGAAAACCCACAAGAACGGCGATGTCGCCGCGCGTGTCATCCTGCGCTTCGACGAGATTTTTGAATCGCTGCGCCTCATCCGCGCCGTGATCGAGCGCATCGCCCCGGGAGAGATCGCGGCGCCGCTGCTCTCAGTCGCCGCGGACAAGTCGGGGCTGGGATGGGTGGAGGGCTGGCGCGGCGAATCTGTGGTCGCGCTGGAATCGGGCGCGGACGGCCGCATCCGCAGCTGCCACGCGCACGACCCGTCCTGGCAGAACTGGCCGGCGCTGGCGTTCGCAGTGTTCAACAACATCGTTCCCGATTTTCCGTTGATCAACAAATCGTTCAACCTTTCGTATTCCGGCTGCGATCTGTAATTAGAAATCTGGTCTGGACAGACATCATGTACCAACTGCTGAAACAGATAGCCACGGTAGGAATAAAGACCGAGGCACCGCCGCAGGCCGACGAGGCGCTGCGCGTGGTGAGCCAGCGGCTGAAGCGGGAAATCCTGGGCATGTTCGCCGGTTCGCTCGCCATCCGCCACGTCGACGCCGGCTCCTGCAACGGCTGCGAGCTCGAGATCCACATGCTCAACAATCCTTATTACAACATCGAGGGACTGGGCATCAAGTTCGTCGCCAGTCCGCGTCACGCCGACTTGCTGCTGGTCACCGGGCCGGTCTCGCGCAACATGGAACTGGCGCTGAAGCGCACCTTCGATGCCATGCCCGCGCCCAAGCTGGTGGTGGCGGTCGGCGACTGCGGCTGCAGCGGGGGCATTTTCGGCGAGAGCTATGCCAGTTGCGGCCGCGTGGGCAACGTCATTGCGGTGGATGTCGCCGTGCCCGGTTGCCCGCCGACGCCGACCGCGCTGCTGCAGGGCATACTCACCGCGATCAGTTCCGGCCGGCACGGCGGGGCCTGAAAGCCGCGCATGAACGGCGCCTGCGCGTGGCCATCCCGACGCTGCCGCTAGCCTTCATCGGCTGGTTTTTCGCGATCGCGTCTTTCGCTGCGCTGGCGATCGGCGTGCTCAACGGCTTTTCCTGGGGACGCACCGGCCTGGAATATTTTTGCTGGGTGCTGATCGCGCTGACGCTGCTCTCGGGCGGCACGCGTCTGGCGACGTATCGCCAGCACCCGCAAGGCGAGAGACTGACGCCACGAGGCTGGGTCGTCGCGGTCGCCGGCGTGATGCTGGTTGCGCTGCCGCTGATCGCGCTGTGCGGCGTGACCATCCTCACGCTGCGCAGCGACGAGGTGCGCCAGCAACTTGAGCGATCTCGAAGTTAAGCGATTTATTTGCTGCGCCAGGCCGGGTCGTGCGGCGCGGCATGTTGCGATAGCGGCCGCTTTCGGATATAAACGCTCAGGCAATTTTTGCCGCAACATCCGAGAGACGAAGTTGAGCACGCACAAAAAATACGCTGCCTTCTCAGGCAAGATGCTGATGGTGGGCTTTGGCGCCGTGGGCCAGGGCTCGCTGCCTCTGGTGCTGCGCCATATCGATATTCGCCCGCAGCAGATCACCATCGTCACCGCCAACGACTTCGGCAAAGAAATCGCCGCCGAGTACGGCATCAAGTTCCGGATCGAGCCGCTGACGCGCGCGAACTACATCTCCATCCTCGAGCGCGAGCTCGGCGCAGGCGATTTTCTGGTCAACGTCTCGTTCGACGTCTCCAGCACCGCGGTGATCGAGTGGTGCCAGCAGCACGGCGTGCGCTACATCGACGCCTGCCTCGAACCGTGGCAGGGAGGCCATACCGACCTGTCGCTGCCGGCCAGCCGCCGCTCCAACTACGCCCATCGCGAGGCGGCGCTGGCACTGCGCGGCAGGTACCCGGCCGGGCCGACGGCCGCGCTCATGCACGGCGCCAATCCGGGCCTTGTTTCCCACCTGGTGAAGCAGGCGCTGCTCAATCTCGCCGGCGAGCTTGGCGTCGGCGCCACGGCGCCGTCGGACCGTGAAGGCTGGGCCCGGCTCGCGGCGCAGCTGCAGGTGAAAGTGATCCACGTTTCCGAGCGCGACCATCAGACCAGCCGCGTGCATAAACGCAACGGTGAATTCGTCAACACCTGGTCGAGCGAAGCGTTTTGCGGCGAGTCGCTGCAGCCGGCCGAACTCGGCTGGGGCACGCACGAGCGCAACTGGCCGCACGATGCGCGCGAATACGGCTTCGGCTGCGGTGCCGCGATCTATCTCGACCGGCCGGGCGTGGCCACAAAGGTGCGCTCCTGGGCGCCGTTCGAGGGGCCGTTCCAGGGCTGGCTGATCTCTCACGGCGAGGCGATCTCGATTCCCGACTACCTGACGCTGCGCGAGAACGGCAAGCCCGTCTACCGGCCGACCTGCCACTACGCCTACCACCCCTGCGACGATGCCGTGCTGTCACTGGACGAATTCGCCGGCAACGGCTGGCACTTCCCGCCCCAGCAGCGCCTGCTGCGCGAGGAGATCGATGCCGGCTTCGACGAACTGGGCGTGCTGCTGATGGGCCACAAGCGCGGCGCCTATTGGTTCGGCTCGCAGTTGGGGATCGAGGAAACGCGCAAGCTGTGTCCGTACAATAACGCCACCAGCCTGCAGGTGAACGCCCCGTTCACGGCGGCGATCATCTGGGCGCTGAGAAATCCCCAGGCCGGCATTGTCGAACCCGATGAACTCGATTACCGGGCGATCCTCGAACTTTGCATGCCCTATCTGGGCAAATTGGTCGGCGCCTATACCGACTGGACGCCGCTCGCCGGTCGCTCCGGGCTTTATCCAGACGACATCGATGCCTCCGATCCGTGGCAGTTCCGCAATTTCCGCGTAAGCTAAAAGAACATCGGCAGCAGACGATTGCGCCAGAAGCCAGATCAACCGAATCGCCCGAGGCGCGTTAAATAGCCGAGTCGTAGCGCGTAGGGCCGAACCGGGCCAAATTGAAGTGCTGTATAAACCCAAAAGGAGATATAGATGAAACGAGCAGTTTTTGTTCTTGCTGCCACGGCAGCGCTGGTGACCGCAGGGCAAGTCTCGGCTGCCGACGGTAAAGCGGTATACGACAAGTCCTGCGCCGGTTGCCATGCCGCCATGGCGCCAAAGACGGGCGACAAAGCGGCGTTCGCGCCGCTGATCAAGCAGGGAGTGAATGCCGTGGCGGCAGTCGTGATCAAAGGCAAGGGAGCAATGCCGCCTAAAGGCGGGGCCGCGTCGGATACCGATGCCAAGGCCGCGGTCGAGTACATGTTCAGCAAGTCGAAGTAACCGGCGGCATCCAAAGCGTTTGGTTCTATGCCTTGCCGCGGGGGCGCGCCTCCTGCGCCAGGGGGCTCGCCGCTCGCCCCGAGGCGGACGTGAGCCAAACAGATCGAAAAGCCGGCTCGCGCCGGCTTTTTGCGTTAACTGGGACGGTTCACCTTGCCAGTCTCCGGTTGACGATTTTCTTCAGATCTTCCTCGTTGGCCCCCAACCTCGATCAAACCATGATCCCGCACCGATAGGCGGATCGCTTCGCCCGGACCGCCTTGGCGCTGCTTTGTGCCCGCGCCGCGAGGCGGTGTTGCTACCGCCGACCAGCGTCGGTACCAGCCTCGCTCCGGAATTCGTTCGGGCGCCGGCCAGCTTCTTTCGCCCCAGGGCTTGATATACGTCAAATCGAACCACCCGCGTTCGTTTAGTATCCTAAAAACAAAAGGATTCACCATCGTAGACATGTCAGCCCGGGAGTACAGGAGCACGGGAAAGCCAGGCAGTACTCAGGAGTGTGATCGCGGCCGCCAACGGGGCGTTGCCCGCGTGAAACGTGTCACCTTTTTTGCGGGTATGCACACTGCACATTGAAAAGCGTAGCCGCAATCCTGAACCATACGAAGCAACAATCAGCACCTTCGGCGAAGGATTCGAGGGCATGAGTTTGTCCTGTTCGAGACGGGTCAGAGACGCTGTTCATTTAACCGGGGAATCGAAGGCCATGCGTGTTTCAAAACTTGCAACGTGGTTCATGGCGGGCGCCATGTGTTTGGCGGGAGCGTCAATTGTGTGGCAGGAGCACGCCATTGCCGCGGACGCCGCCACGAGCAGCAAAGCCGCTGAACCCGCGGTCGGCAATCCCGACAACGACACCTGCCTGGCCTGTCACGGGAATGAAGGTTTTGCCGCGCCGGGGGCAGACGGTCAAATGCGCCAGTTGCACGTGATCAAGGACAAGTTCGGAAAAAGCGTGCACGGAAAGCGGGCTTGCGTCGAGTGCCATACGGACATTACCGAAATTCCGCACAAGACAGGCGTGACGCACAAGGTCAGTTGCGTCACCTGCCATGAAGCGATGTGGGACGCAGTCAAGGCGGAGGGCAAGACCAAGGAGAACGAAAGGCTCGGGGTAGTTGTACAGCAAATCGACAGGTACATGAACTCCATCCATGCGCGGCCGAGCAGGGAAGACCAGTCGCGCACCAATGCCACCTGCTACAACTGCCACGCCCCGCACTACATCTATCCCAAAGGCAGCCCTGAACGCGCGGAGTGGCGACTCAGCGTTCCAAACGCATGCGGAAAGTGTCACGCCAAGGAACGCGAACTGTACGCCACTTCGGTGCACGGCAAGGCAGTACTGAACGACAAAAACCCGGTCGCCGCGATCTGCTCCGATTGCCACACCACCCACGACGTCGAAGATCCGGCCAAGGATTCGACCAAGCTCGCGATCACCAAGAACTGCGGCGGCTGCCACGCCGAAAGCCTGAAGACCTACACCGATACCTACCATGGACAGATCAACAAACTGGGCTACGCGTATACGGCCAAGTGCTTCGACTGCCACGGCAGCCACGGCATCCAGCGCGTGGACGATCCGAAGTCGAAGGTGCATCCCAACAACCGCCTGCAAACCTGCCAGCAGTGCCATCAGGGGGCGACTCAAGGTTTCACCACGTTCGAGCCGCACGGCACCACGCATGATTTCGGCCGCTATCCGTACATATGGATCGCGTCGAAATTCATGATTCAACTGCTGCTGGGCACCTTCGCCTTCTTCTGGACGCATACCGCGCTGTGGTTCTACCGGGAATACAAGGATCGCCAGGCGCGCATGTCCCGGCCGCACGTACGCACCGATGAACTGCTGCTGGGCAAGTATTACCGGCGCTTTCCGCTGATCTGGCGCATTGCCCACCTCACTTTTGCCCTGACCCTGATGATATTGACCCTGACCGGCATGTCGGTGCTTTATGCCGACAGCGCGTGGGCGCCGGTCATCATGAACGCGTTTGGCAGCCCGAAGGTGGCGGCTATCGTGCACCGGACTTGCGCGGTCATTTTCGCCACGGTATTTATCGCGCAGCTGATTTATTTCGTCCTGCGCATAAGCCGCAACTGGAAGACCTTCCAGTGGTTCGGACCCAACTCGCTGGTTCCGCGCTGGCAGGATCTGTGGGACATGATCGCGATGTTCAAATGGTTCTTCGGCCTCGGGCCGCGGCCGGTGTTCGACCGCTGGACTTACTGGGAGAAGTTCGACTACTGGGCGCCGTTCTGGGGCGTGACAATCATCGGCGCGACCGGTGTGATGCTATGGATTCCGAACGTGACCGCCTCGTTCCTGCCCGGGTGGGCGTTCAACGTGGCGACTATAGTCCACGGCTAAGAGGCGCTGCTGGCCGCCTTGTTCCTGTTCACGGTGCATTTCTTCAACAATCACTTCAGGCCGGACAAGTTCCCGCTGGATGTGGTGATGTTCACCGGCGCAGTGCCGCTGGACGAGTTCAAACACGAGCACACGGTGGAATACAACCGCCTGGTCGAAACCGGGGAACTGTCGAAGTACCTGGTGGACGCTCCGTCACGGCCGATGACCCTGGGATCGAAGATATTGGGTTTCAGCCTCATCGGATTCGGCCTGTTCCTGCTGGTCCTGGTGTTGACCGGTTTCATCGGCAGCCTGAGGACATGACGCAATTCGCGCGCAAGCGCCAGAGCGGAAAATCGCGCGGCGCCGGCGAACGCGCCGCGGGGGCCGGACTATATTTCCGAGAGTTAACGGAATAGAATGTAACGCGACGGAATTGCTCCAGAAATGTATCCGGAAGCAAGCGAACCTTGACTGACTCACGAAGCCTGGCTGATCCACTAATTTTCGAGATTACCGATGAAAAATTCGATTCTGGGCATTGTCGTATTGTCGATGACACTGGTGGGCTGCACGGAAAAACCGGCGCCGACCGTCAAATCCGTGGCAGGAGATGCCGGCGCGGGCAAGATCATCGCGGAGCGGGACTGCAAAGCGTGTCACGGATTGAACGGCAAAGGCGTCGCCCCGGCGATTCCCAACCTGGCAGCGCAGCGGGAGCGCTACCTGCTCACTTCATTGAAAGAGTACAAGGAAGGAAAGCGTCCTCATGCCGCGCTGAAAGACATGGCTGCGAACATGAGCGAAGCGGACATGCGCAATGTGGCCGCATACTTCGCCACCCTGCCGCCAATCGCCAATGCCGCGGCGACCGATGTCAAACACTCTTCTCCCTATGAACAGGGCAAGGTTCTCGCCGCAGCGTGTGCCAAATGCCATGGCGAAGACGGCAACAGCAAGACCCCCGGCACACCCAGTCTGGCGGGCCAGCAGCCGCATTATCTCGCTGCAGCCATTCAGGAATACCACCAGGGAGATCGCGCCAAAGGTGCGATGACGTCGAGCTTGCGCGATACGGACAAACTGGAACTGGAAAGCCTGGCGCTGTATTTCGCGGCGCAGACCCCGATCCAACGCGCCGCGCCGACCCGGGGTGATGCGACGGCGGGCGAACCGGCGAGCGCCATGTGCGGCGGCTGCCACGGTTCGCACGGCGTGAGCACCGACGCCGCGACGCCCAGCCTGGCGGGGCAGGACGCGCAGTACCTGGTGAAGTCGATCAAGGCGTACCGGACAACCCGCAAGAATTGGGGCATGCAACGTTACGTCGCCGGTCTCAGCGACCAGGACATAGACAATATCACCGCGTTCTACGTGGCGCAGCAACCCAAGGCCGCTGATACGGTGCCGACTTCGACCAAGGAGTTGGCGGAGAAATGCAATCGCTGCCATGACGCCGATGCGAACTCCACGATGTCGGTTCCGAAGATGCGTGGGCAGGATAAGGATTATCTGGTGATGGCCCTCAGGTCATATCGCGACGGCAAACGCCAAAGCTCTACGATGCATAATATGAGCACGATATACAGCAATGCCATTATCGACAGCATCGCGTCCTTGTATTCCAGCGAACCGGCAAGATAAGCGCTCGCGCAGGATAGTCCCTGCGCCGGAACGATAGGGCGGGAACCGCGCGGCACCCACGCTGCGCTCGCGAAGCCGGGTTCGATACCGGGCAGCACAAGCCCGGACCATGCCCCCGGAGGAACGGGGACGACTGGCCCGCTTCAGCCGACTGCGATCGTACGCTCTCCGTGCCTCGTCGCGACCGCCTCGGGCGTTCCAGAAAACCACATCTGGTACATGGAAACGACCCACATGAAGGCAAAACACAGTCCCATCACGCCGCCTGCAGCCATGGTCACCATGGCGAACGGGTGGAACAGCTTGGTGAAATACCAGGAGCTGACGTCCATCGTCAAGGCCAGATACGGCAGTCCGACCACCGCGCACTTGAACCAGATAGGCCGCAGGTAGGCGTGACTGAAGATGAGACCGACAATAAAAAAGATGAACGTGAGTCCGAACAGGTGGATATGCGACACACGAACCAGAGTAAACACATCGGTCCCCGTGTCCTGCTCGGTCACCTTCTTGATGTTGTCGTAGCCGCCCAGATTCACCAGATGCGGGTTGCTGCCGTCGTGGCAGCTCATGCAGCGCTTGTCGATCGTCGGTCGGATGCCGGCCTCGTACTGGGCCTTGTCGGCGCCCTGCTGCACCCAGGCAATGATCGGGCTGAGCTCCTCCGGTGGAAGCATGCTGGACATCGGCCCGCGCAAGGCCGACTCCAGGCGCGAGCCCTTGCCGGTGCCGCTGTAGGCGATGACCATGTCCTCATAGGACAAGCTGCCCGGATTTCCGTCCCGCCCGGCGTAGGTGTGAAACACATAGATCAGGCCGAAAATATATCCCAGGCCGAGTATCAGGAGCGCCGCCGTATACAGAACCCGCATGCTGAGCGGCAACTCCGAGTAGTGCAGGTAATGAGGGTGCAGTGGGGTGTCGTTCATGATCGTTTCCGGTGATGTTATAGGCGGGAAATCAAGGCACGACGCAATCCGTACCCCGGGGTACGCGGGCCCCGCTCCGCCCCTGGTGAATTCACTTGCACGGCAACGCCAGGTAAACCACGGCCCGTGGTTTCTGGCGCGCATAGTAAGTCGCGAGACCGGCGACGTCCTCTTCGCTCAACACGTCGGACATGGCAGCCATCTGCGGGCTCTTGCGCGTGCCCTTGCGATAGGCATGCAACACCTGCTCCAGATAGTCGGCTTTCTGCGCCGCCAGGGCTGGCGAGCGCGGGTCGGTGCTATTGCCGTTGATGCCATGACAACGATCGCAGCGCTGCGCCCACTCCGCCGTAGTCAGCGGCTTGCGTACCTTGGGCGCCTGCGGCGGCTGGCTTGCGTAAAACGCGGCCAAGTCCCTGGTTGCGGTTTCATCGAGCGCCGCTGCCGTCGCTTTCATCGTCGGATCGCTGCGCGATCCGTCCTTGTAAGCACGCATCGCTGCGACAAAATACTGCGCATCCTGGCCGGCGATGCTGGGCGTGGCGGGCTTCCCGCTGACGCCGCCGTCGCCGTGGCACCCGGCACAGGCTGCGGCAGCCGCCTTGCCGGCTGCCGCCTTGCCTTCGGCCGGGGTCTGCGCTTTTCCGGGCTTCTGCAGCGCATAGTAAAGCGCGATGTTGTTCAGCTCTGCTTCGCCAAGCGCCGAGACCAGCGTCTTCATCATGTCGTGCTTGCGCTGACCGTTCTTGTAGGCGTTCAGCGCCGCGATCAGATATTTCGGATCGAGCCCGACGAGACTCGGCATACCCGGCATCTTGCTGATCCCTGACTCGCCGTGACATCCCGCGCAGCCGGCTGCAGCCGCCTTGCCGGCGCTGACGGGATCGGACTTCGACGCGGTTGCCTTGGCGCCGCCCGCCGCGCTCGGTTGCGCGGGTTCAAGGCTGGCGTAGTACGCAGAAACCTTCATCAGCGCATCGTCGTTCATGTACTTGACGACGTTGCCCATCTGAGTGTCGCCGCGGCCGCCGGTCTGATAGACCTTCAACTCAAGATAAATGTAGGCGGGCCGCTGGCCGGCAATGTGCGGCACGCCTTTGGCCGTGCCGATACCGTCCATGCCATGGCAGCGCGCGCACGAAGCGTCCGCGACGCGCTTGCCTTCCGTGATGTCCTGAGGGGTGGCGAGGGCAGCCCGGAGATCGTCGCTGCCGCCGGCCGCTGGCGCGGCATTCGTCGGCAAGGATCCGACGGCGAGCATCCCCGCCATCAGCAGGTTAAGGGCAAGAAATTGCGCGCTTCGCTTCATCGACGTTCCCTCAAACGGTCATCCCAATGTGCAATAATTTTACCTGCGCGGCTAGCTATCGCTACGTTGGGTATTCAATATTCGGGAGTGAGCTTAACGGCAGGTTCTTCGGTTCAGCGCACGTGGGAATTGTAGCATGAACCGCGAACATCCGCAGGTGCGGCGGCCGACGGAACGCGCGACCGGCGATCTACTTGCCGACATCGCGCCGGGCACCGCGCACCGCCAGCATCGCGGCTTCCATGCGGCTGCGCACATGCAATTTCTCCAGAATATTGGTGATGTAATGCTTGATGGTTTTCTCCGACAGATGTAAACGATCACCGATCTCGCGGTTGGTCAGCCCCTGCACCACCAGTTTGAGAATTTCCGACTCGCGTTCGCTCAACTCTTCCAGCGGATCCTGCGGCGCGGGGCTGCGGCTGAGCGCGACCAGAATCCCCGCCGCGAGCGACGGCGTCACATACACTTCGCCTTCGGCGACGCTGCGGACCACGTGCGCCAGTTCGTGCGCGGAAATGCCCTTGAGCACGTAGGCGCGGGCGCCGGCTTTGAACGCCGCCAGCAACTTGTCCTCGTCCTCCATCACCGTCAGCATCATCACCTTGGTGGTGGGGCAGGCGATGGTGATCTTCTCGGCGGTCACGATGCCGCCCCAGCCGGGCATGGCAATATCGAGCAGTACCACATCGGGAACAAGATCGCGCGCCATGCGCAAGGCATCCTCGCCGGAGGAAGCCTGGCCGACGACATCGAGATCCGGCTGGGACGCGAGGGAATGCACGACGCCTTCGCGAAACAGCGGATGGTCGTCGGCTACCAGGATGCTGATGCGCTCAGCCACCGGCGTGCTCCAGCTGCAACAGGGGCAGCGCGACGCGGACCATGGCGCCGCGCCCTACCGCACTGTGCACTTCGAAACTGCCGCCCAGCAACTCGACCCGCTCGCGCATCCAGTCGAGCCCGAAATGGCCGTCCGGCTTCAACGCGTCGGGATCGAAACCTCGGCCGTCATCGCCCACTTCGACGGTCAGCCGGCCGGCGGAACCGGTCACCGCCACGCGCTGATTGCAACCGCCGCCGTGGCGAAACCCGTTGGCCAGCGATTCCTGCAACACTCTGAACAGGGTGATCCGTACCGGCAGCGGAGCCCCCTCCGGGGCATTGCTGAATGCGAGCGGCACGACAACACCCGTTTTGCGCTGGTGGTCGTCTACCGCGCGCTGCAACGTCTGTGCCAGTGAAAGCTGTTCTATTTCCGGCAGCTGCAGGCCGCGCAGGATGGCGCGCAGGTCGCCAAGCGCGGACTGCAACGCCAGATGGATGGTGCGGAAATCCTCGCTTACGCTGCTGTTGCTGCCGGCCGAAAGGCCGCAGTTGCCGCAGACTTCGGCGAGCGATTCGATGCGCATCGACGCGAGCGCCAGTCCCTGCCCCGGTCCGTCGTGCAAGTCCCTGGCGACATTGCGCAGGAACTGTTCATTCAGCGCCATCGTGCGCGCGGCGGCGCGATTCACGCGTTCGTGAAGCTGTTCATTTTGCGCCAGCAGCGCAGTGAGTTGCGTCACCTTTTCGCTAAGCTCGCGCTGTTGTGTCGCGATCGTGTTGTTTGCCTTCCTCACCAGGGTCGCCAGCAACACCAGCATCGCCAGCGTTACCGCACCGTGCACGCTCCAACTGCGCAACTGAGCCGCGCGCACGCTCTGCTCGAGGCCACCGGCCGTCTGGAAAAATCCCGCGACCGCCAGGACCGACCTGTCGTTTTCGGCACGCAACGGCGCATAGGTTTCGATCAGGCGCGACCAGCGCTGGTCCCTGAACTCGTTTGCGAGCTCGGTTTTTTCCACGATGCGCGAGCGCACCTCGCCGGAAAAGGCGGACGCGAGCGGGCTCTCCATCGGATACACGCGCCCAACCAATGACGGATCGGCGCTGCTGTACATGATGCGGCCGTTGCGCCCCCAGATCTTGAGGGCGACGATATGCTCGCCCAGGTGCGAACCGCTGAGCATGCGGTCAAGCGCCAGCTGATCGGCGCCATCGAGCCGGTCGCCGCTCGCCAATGACTGCACGTGCGGAGACACGGCGCCATCCAGGTACATATTCGTCACGATCCCGGTGCCGCTGATGACGCCGGTTTCGATCTGGCGCCCCACCCAGGTGCCGATAGACGCCATTCCGGCCAGCATTACCACGAAACCGATAAGCAGGAACCGGTGTACGAGACTAAGCTTGGAAAAGATGTTCATGGGTCTATGAGCGCCCAACGGAATTACCGTTGGGTGGCGGAATTAGGGGAGCACGAAGGGACGTGTCCCCTCGTTTCGTCAGGGACGCTAAGACGCATTCTAACAGCCGCCGCCCGCCGCCACCATCGCCCATGGTCTCGGACCAAAGGCCCGACCGTCTGTTCGAAATAGGTTCGATGGTCCGTTGTGCCGGCACGCGCAATTCTGCACCATCGGCGACATGGGCACGGTGTCGCAAATTCCGGGTGAACGTCAGGGCCGCAGCAGGCTTGTGGCTGCGGTGCTTGTCGCAATGGCCGCGTGCCTCGCCGCGGCCGCCGCGCCTGCGATCGCATCGAAGGCGCGGCCGAGCGTATTCGACGCCACATTGGAGGAGCAAGGTCAAAAAACCCCCGAGGTGTCGACGGACGAACTCAAGGCGATGCTGGCGAAAGGCAGCGCCATCCTGTTTGACGCACGACTGCCCGAGGAATACGCAGCCGCGCATATCCCGGGAAGCCTGAACCTGGACGAAAAGCAACTGGGCCGCTTCACGCAGTCGTTTCCGGATCGCGCCACCAGCATCGTCCTGTATTCCAACGGTCCTTTCTGCGACCGGGCACGGCTGCGGTCGGAGGATCTGGCGCGCCTGGGATATTCGAAGATAAGCCGCTATCAGCTCGGCCTGCCGGTTTGGAGGGTTCTGGGCAACACTTCGGAAACCAGCCTGCAGGGATTCCGCCAGGTCGTCCGCGACAGCAACGCGGTCATCGTCGATGCACGCAGCCGTGCCCAATACGCGGCGGGTACCGTGCCTGGGGCGCAGCCCATCCTCGCCGGTGAAGTGAGCCAGGCGGAGAAGGATCGCCGCCTGCGCTATTACGACCACAACACCCGCATGATCATCTTCGCCAACGACGCGGGCGAAGCGCGCGTCGTTGCCGAAGAGTTCATCAGAAATGCGTACTCGAACGCGAGCTACTTTGGCGGAACCTACGACGAACTGAAACGCGCCAGGTTCTTCACCGAGCGCAAGCCATCTTCTTCCAATCTTGACGATTCAACGCGATGACCTGAAAGGCGAGCATGCCCAAACATATATTTCGACTGGTGTCCCTGATTCTTGGCCTTCTTGTGGTCGCGATCATCGCGAAACCGTTTCTCACGGTCGACTCCTTCTATAGATTCGGCCATTACCGCGCCAATTCCGTTACCGAGATTGCCGCGCAGGAGCCGGTCCTGCAGACGGCGCGCTACTGCGAGGGCTGCCACAGCGCGCGCCATGCGCAATGGTCGGCCGGCAGCCACAAGTCGGTGACCTGCGAAATATGTCACGGCGCAGCCCAGGGCCATCCGCAAAACGGCAAGCTGCCGATCCCGAAAGACGCGGTGAAACTGTGCACCCAGTGTCACGAGGCGATGCCGGGAAGGCCGCGCACGCAGCCGCAAATCCAGGTGGCGCAGCACTCCAGCGGCCAGCAATGCACCGTCTGCCATAACCCGCATTCACCCAAGATAGCTGCCGCGCTGGTGAAAGTGGCGGGAGATGCCGCCGCCGGGAAACAGCGCGCCGCCGCTTGCGCGAGTTGCCACGGCACGGACGGAATCAGCCCGAACGACACCTGGCCCAATCTTGCCGGGCAGAACGCCGCCTATCTGGCGCGGATACTGGCGGCGTACAAATCGGGCGACCAGAAGGATGTCGCGATGACGCCCCTGGCGCAGGCTCTGGGCGATGCCGAGATTCAGAATCTCGCGGCTTATTACGCCGGTTTGGGCTGCAAGTCGGCGCCGGGCAAGTCGGCCGCGGGCGATGCCGCTGCGGGCAAGGCGTTGGCCAAGAATTGCGCCGCCTGCCACGGCGAAACCGGCGGCGGAAGCAATCCAGCCTGGCCCAAGCTCGCCGCGCAAAAGCCCGGTTACCTGGTGAATGCGCTGAAGGCGTTCAAGGCGGGGTTGCGCAAAGACCCGATGATGGCAGGCGTGTCCAGAGGCCTGAGCGACACCGACATCGCCAACCTCGCCGCCTATTACGCTGCGCAGAGCTGTCAGTCCACTAAGTAAGGGAAGACGAAACCATGAAGAACGATGACAAACCCTCGCTCGCCGCACGGCGTGAATTCCTGAGCAAGCTCGGCCGCGCCGCGACCTGCACCGGCGCCGCGATAGGGGCCGCTGCCTTAGGCGTGATGCCGAACGTCTCGGCAAAATCAGAACCCGCAGCGGATGCCGGCTCGTTTCCCACCAAGGATTACGACTGGTCCAAGCACCAATGGGGCTTCGGCGTGGATGCGACCAAATGCATCGGTTGTCTGCGCTGCGTCGAAGCGTGCAAGCGGGAAAACGACGTCCCCGTCAATGCGCACCAGTTCCGCACCTGGGTGGAGCGCTATGTCCACCTCGAGGACGACCCGGAAGTGCACATCGACAGCCAGCAGGACCCGGTCAACATCGAGGCCTCCGGATCGGAAAAGGAGTTCCGCTTTGCCAATCGCTACAAGGACGCGAAGGTGGACAAGGCGTTCTTCGTGCCCAAGCTATGCAACCACTGCACGCATCCGGCATGTGTCCAGGTGTGCCCCACCGGCGCGACCTACCGGACCGAGGACGGCGTGGTGCTGATCGACCACGGCTACTGCATCGGTTGCAGGTATTGCGTGCAGGCCTGTCCGTACGGCGCCCGTTACTTCAACGAGGAAAAGGGCGTTTCGGACAAATGCACCTGGTGCTATCACCGCATCACCAAGGGGCTGCAGCCGGCCTGCGTCGAGGTATGTCCGGTAGGCGCGCGCGTCTTCGGCGATCAAAACGACAAACAGAGTCCGATCAGCCTGTTCATACGCAACAACCGCGTGCAGGTGCTCAGACCCGAAACCGGCAACGCTCCGAACGTATTTTACGTAGGCATCGACAAAGAGGTGAACTAGTGGAACCGATCATTCATTTCGCCCCTTACACGGGCTGGGTTTATCCAAACGAAACGGTATTCGAATGGTCCGTGCTCATTGCCGTCTATCCTTATCTCACCGGGCTGGTTGCAGGGGCGTTTACGGTCTCGAGCCTGTATCAGGTGTTTGGCTTCGAGCGGCTGAAGCCGGTTGCGCACCTCGCACTGCTGACGTCGCTCAGTTTCATGATTTTCGTGCCCACGCCGCTGCTGCTGCACCTCGGCCATCCGGAACGCGCGTTCAATTCCACCATCACGCCGCATCTGACCTCGGCCATGGCGATGTTCGGCTTTTTTGCGAGTTTTTACGTCGCTCTGTTGATGCTGGAAGGCTGGTTTGCGTACCGTCCCTTCATCGTCGAGCAGGCGCAAAAAAGGACGGACCTGCTGGGCAGGTTTTATCGCCTGCTGACGCTCGGCTCCTATGACGTGTCCGAGCACGCGATGCGTTTCGACCGGAAATGGATTTTCGCGCTTGCCGTCATCGGCATTCCCGCCGCCCACGGCCTGCACGGGTACGTCGGATTCATGTATGGCTCTCTCAAGGCGCGTGAATGGTGGTCCTCCGATCTGATGCCGGTGATCTTCCTGTTTTCGGCCATCATCTCCGGCGTTTCGCTGCTGGCCGTGCTCTACGTCGTCTCCTGCAAGCTGCGCAAAATAACGGTGGACCTGGCGTGCCTGAAAGGCCTCGCCTATACGATCTGGGCCTTCATCATGGTTGCCCTGGTGCTCGAAGGGCTGGAATTCGCCAACATCGTCTACAAGGGCCGGGAAGGCGTGGACATGATCATGCAGTATGTGACCGGCCCGCTGCTGGTTCCGTACTTCATCCTGCAGTTTGCCATCGGCGCCATCACGCCGCTGCTCTGGCTGTCGTACATGATCTGGCGCGGCACCACTGGCAAGGCGTTGGTGGTTGGCGTAACGGCGTGCGCGTGCCTGGTGTTGTTTTCCGTGTTCATGATGCGCTGGAACGTGGTGATCGGCGGGCAGGAAATTTCCAAGACCGGCAAAGGGCTGCTCAACTATCACCTGCCGTTCTTCGGCAAGGAAGGCGCGCTGGTCGCGATCGCATTGACCCTCGCGCCGCTCGCTTTGCTGTTCGGCTTGACCCGGCTGTTTCCTCCCTGGGCGGATGACACGACGCACGCTCATTCCTGAAGCGCAATGGACTCGAAGAACCGAAAGGTGCCTGCCGGATCGCGGGAATTTTTATCGACAGGCTTGTATGATCAACCCCGAAATGCACTATCAACCTGAAAGGAAAGTCACATGAAACGAACGTTTTTCTTGATTGGAACCGTTGCGGCACTGATGGTCAGCGGACAGGTTGCAGCCGCGGACGGCAAGGCCGTCTATGAAAAGTCGTGCAAGGCCTGCCATTCGGCGATGAAGCCGAAAATGGGGGACAAGGAGGCCTGGGCGCCGTTGATCAAGCAGGGCGCGGACACCCTGACGGCTACCGTCGTCAAAGGCAAGGGCATGATGCCGCCCAAAGGCACGGCCGCATCCGAAGCCGACGTCAAGGCTGCGGTCGAATACATTATCAGCCAAAGCAAGTAGCGCTTCGTCACGCCGGTCTGCTGGTCCGGTCCGCGGCTCGCCGCAAGGCGGGCCGTAGTCGTTTATTCGGCGTTCTGCTAAGCTGCCCTTCGGATAAACAGCGGTAGAATCCTGCGAGCCGAACTGGTGGCGACCGTAGTCAGAAATCTCAATATCTTCGGCCAGGTGCAAGGCGTGGGCTTTCGCTACCACTTCAGCGAACAGGCGCAGCGTCTGGGCATTACCGGCTGGGTGCGCAACCGCCGCGGCGGCAGCGTCGAGGCGATGATCGAAGGCACGCCGGAAGCCGTGGAGGCGCTGCTCGCCTGGACACGGCTGGGCCCGCCGGCAGCGCGAGTCGAGCGCGTCGAGGTCAGCGCAGCCGAAGGCGCGTTCGCCGCGTTCGAACTGCGGCCGACGCAATAGCCTCGCGGGACACCACCCAGGAAACGCGATAATCACCGCCGGCTCGCCGCCGCGAGCAGCGCGGCATCGACGAGCGCGATTCGGTTCAAGGATAAAGCACCTGCACGTTTTCCGGCCGCAACCAATCCCGCAGCGAGCGCACCAACCCGTCGTCCAGCCGGACGCGCCAGTCCTCGCCCAGGCGCATTTCACAGCTGGCCGCGTCGTTGTGGTAGCAAACGCACACCGGGCAGGTGCCGTTGCGGTAGGGCGCGAGCAAATCCTTGAGATGCGCCGCCGCGGCGGCGCCTTCGCTGCTGGCCTCGCCGTTGATCGACAGGCGTATGGCTTTGGCGAACTGGCTGCGCGCAGCCGCGAGGTCGTAAATCTTGTCGGCGATGATG
>JADGRR010000113.1 GCA_017880745.1 Burkholderiales bacterium | reverse complement strand
CGCGGCCAAGACCGGGCAGATCGGCGACGGCAAGATCTTCGTCGTTCCCGTCGAGCAGACGGTGCGCATCCGCACCGGCGAAACGAACGAATCAGCGCTCTAGAGGGGGAGGAAGAAGATGACCCTAATGAAATATCTTTTCGCCGCGGTCGCAGCGATCATTGTGCTGTGTCTCGCCCATTTCGATCCGGCCTTGGCGCAAGACGCCGCCGCGGCGGCGGCGCCACCGGCTGCTCCACCGCCCTCACCGATCAATACCGGCGACACGGCCTGGATGCTCACATCCACGGCGCTCGTGCTGATGATGACGATCCCGGGCCTTGCCCTGTTCTACGGCGGCATGGTGCGCAAGAAGAACGTGCTCGCCACGATCATGCAAAGCTTCGCCATCACCTGCCTGGTGACCGTGCTGTGGGTGATCGCCGGCTACAGCCTGGCGTTCATGCCCGGATCAGAATATATCGGCAGCTTGGACCGTCTTTTCCTCTCCGGCATGTCCTATATGAAGGAAGCCAACAAGGTCAGCGTGAGCCATCTCGCTACCACGATTCCTGAGTCGGTGTACATGATGTTCCAGATGACCTTTGCCATCATTACCCCGGCACTGATTACCGGCGCCTTCGCCGATCGCATGAAATTCTCGGCCATGCTCTGGTTCATGGGCCTGTGGTCCCTGCTTGTCTACTCGCCGATCGCGCACATGATGTGGGAACCGGGCGGCAAATTCGCAGCCATGGGGATACTCGACTTCGCCGGCGGCACGGTGGTGCATATCAACGCCGGCATCGCGGCGCTGGTGTGTGCGCTGGTGCTGGGCAAGCGCATCGGCTACGGCAAAGAGGCGATGGCGCCACACAACTTGGTCCTGACTGTGACCGGGGCGGCATTGCTGTGGGTGGGCTGGTTCGGCTTCAACGCGGGTTCCGCAGTGGCCGCTGACGGCCGTGCCGGCATGGCCATGACGGTGACCCAGTTCGCGACGGCGGCGGCGGCGCTGGCATGGATGTTCACCGAGTGGTTCGCCAAGGGCAAGCCATCGGTCCTGGGCATCGCTTCTGGCGCCGTTGCCGGCCTGGTGGCGATTACGCCGGCTTCGGGCTTCGTCGGGCCGACCGGCGCCCTGATCATCGGCATTGCCGCGGGCGTAATCTGCTTCGTCGCATCGTCCTCGGTGAAGAAGGCCCTTGGCTACGACGACTCGCTGGACGCCTTCGGCGTGCACTGCGTCGGCGGGATCGTCGGTGCTCTTCTTACCGGGGTGCTCAATGTCAAGGAAATCAGCGGCGTCGACGGTAGCCTGTTGACCCAGTTCTACGGCGTGGTGACAACGCTGTTGTACAGCGGCATCATGAGCTTCATCATTCTCAAGGTGATCGACCTGGTGATCGGTCTGCGCGTCAGCTCGGATGAGGAACGTGAAGGTCTCGACTTGGTCCTGCACGGCGAGAAAATCGAATGACCGCGACGCCGGTGCAAGCTTCACGCTTGCGCCTGGTGCGAACCGAGCCCGCAAGGGCGAATACTGAAACGGGCGCCTTCGGGCGCCTGTTTTTTTTACACCGCAGGCGCTTCAATGCGCACTCGAGCGCCGCGCGCGCCTGGAGCGTGCCGGCGGTTTCGCTTCGCGCGTGAAGTCGGCGGTGCGGCGCCGCATGGCGGCGAGAGCGGTCCGGCCCTTCGCGGTGAGAAGAGGCTCGACCAGGAGCCCGATGCCTTCGGCCACGTATTTGCCGAGGTTGAACCTGGCGCGCAAGGCCCAGTGTTTCAGCGCCCACGCGTGACAGAAGGCAACGTACTGATAGACCAGAAGGTACTCGTTTACAGGATGCATGTACCCTCCGGCAATGCAGGCACGCACGCAGGCCTGCAGCAGACGGTTGGTCCTGGACTCGTCCTCTTTCACCAGGGCCCTGCGATCGGCGCGCAAAGATTTGGTCGAGCGGTATGCGAGGACGGTCGCTTCGCGCAACCGGTCCACGATGGTGCAGTAGGCCCACAATGCCATGCACAGCCGCTCGACCGGGTGCTTGACGCCTTCAAGGCGCGGCGGGATTTCTTTCTCGTACGTCTCAAGCACGAGCTTGAGCGAAAGAAACAGGATGTCGTCCTTGTCCCCGAAATATTGATAGATCAGTCCGGTGCTCACACCGGCTTCGCGGGCGATCTGCGAAATCGTGGTGGTGTAGTAGCCGTTGTCCGAAAACAGCTTGACTGCCGCACGCAGGATCTGTCCGCGCCGCTCCTCCACCAGCCGGGCATCGGTGACCACGCTTGCCACGTGCCCCGGCAATTTCATTGATTGGTTCCCGGCCGGCGGCATTTCGCGTCAAGGGTGTTCGCAGGCAAACGGCGCCGGCAGGCGCATTTTTCGCGCAGCCGCCTTGGTGGACGCAGAGCGCCTGAAGCCGGCGGCATCACCGGATCGGGCGATAGGCCCAAAGATCATTGCAGAACGAGGGGATATCTCCCCTTATGCACCCCGCAGACGGGGACCGTTTCGGCGACGCTGAAACAATCTCTCAATTGCCCTCGAATACCGGTTTCTGCTTGGCCACGAATGCGTTGTACGCACGCGTGAAGTCCTGGGTCTGCATGCAGATCGCTTGTGCCTCGGCCTCGGTCTCCAGCGCCTGCTCGATGGTCTGGTTCCACTCCTGATGCAGGCATTTCTTGGTCATCGAATGCGCGAACGCAGGCCCGTCGGCGATTTCCTTCGCCATCGCGTGCGCACGCTCAAGCAGTTTGTCTTTCGGCACGAGTTCGTTGTAATAGCCCCAGGCATGCCCCTCCTGGGCCGTCATCGCGCGCCCAGTGTAGAACAACTCGGAAGCGCGACCCTGGCCGATGATGCGGGGCAGGATCGCGCAGGCGCCCATGTCGCAGCCGGCCAGACCGACGCGCACGAATAGAAACGCCGTCTTGCACTCCGGCGTGCCGTAGCGCAGGTCGCTCGACATCGAAATGATCGCCCCCGCCCCGGCGCAGATTCCGTCGACTGCCGATATGATGGGCTGCGGGCAGCTGCGCATCTCCTTCACCAGGTTTCCGGTCATGCGGGTAAAGGCGATCAGCCCGGTCATATCCATCTTGGTGAGAGGGCCGATGATTTCGTGCACATCGCCGCCGGAGCAAAAATTGCCACCCTCGCCGGTGAACACAACTGCCCGCACGTCCTCCGCATATTGCAGCTTATGGAACGTGTCGCGCAGTTCGGCGTAGCTTTCGAATGTCAGCGGATTCTTGCGCTCAGGACGGTTCAGCGTGATCGTGCCCACCCGATCCTTGACTTCCCATTTGAAATGCTGCGGGCGCCATTCGGCGGCTTTGAGTTTGTACATAGGATTCTCCAGACGGTTGGTAATGGAAATTGCCGGTGTCAGCCAGCCAGCGTCAGTCCGCCACTTACGCTAAGAGTTTGGCCGGTAACGAAATCCGCCCGGCTGCTGGCGAAGAACAGCACGGCGTCGGCGATTTCCGAGGGTTTCGCCAATCGGCCCATCGGCGTCACGCGGACGAAAGCCTCCCGGTGTTTCTCCGGCACCGCGGCCAGCAGCGGCGTGTCGGTCGGTCCGGGGCAGACGCAGTTGACGTTGATGTTGAAGCGCGCCATTTCCCGCGCCAGCGACTTGGTAAACGCGATTGCCCCGCCTTTCGCGCCGGAGTAGACGGATTCGCCCAGGCTGCCGACCCGTCCGGCGTCGCTTGAAACGGTGACGATCTTGCCGGCCTTGCGCTCGATCATCGCGTCAAGGAACGCACGCGTCACTGCGATCGGCCCGAACAGATTGAGGTCGATTACCTTGCGCCAAAAATCCGGGGTATTTTTTACAAAGGGCTCCATTCTGCCCCAGCCCGCGACGTTGGCGACGATGTCGACGTGACCGCGGCTCGCGTAGGCTGCTTGCTTGAATGCCTCGATCGAGTCAAGGTCGGTCACATCGAGTCTGACGAAGTCGGCGCCGTAGCCCTTGGCGCGGATCGCGGCCGCACTCTGTTCTCCCGCTTCCGCGGCAATGTCGCCGAGCAGCACATGAGCTCCCGCCTGTGCCAGTGTTTCCGCAGTTGCCCGCCCGATTCCAGATGCTGCCCCGGTGATCACCGCCGTCTTGCCGTCTAGTCGCATTTGTCACTCCATAATCCAAGAAAATTATTTGTGTCCGATAATCGTATGCAGCATTGCACCGGCATCATCCGCTCGCTCAGGATACCCCTGGATCGGACCAGCCGTCGCGCAGCGGCGATTCTGCGGCAGCACCAGCGTGCACCCTGTCGCCGCTACCAAGGTAACTGAATGAGCGTTCATTCAGTTGACCAAAAATAGCATAGACCACGGGCAAATGGCAAGAGATAATGCTTAGTACCCTTCAGGGCCTTCACGCCTGTGAACTCTTGGCGTGCAGAATGCGCTGCAGCAGACGCGCCAATCGCGCGCGGTCGGCCTGGGAAAAACCCGCAACCAGGCGCTCCTCATGGGCCCTGACCAGCCCCGTCAGCTTGCCGAGCAGGGCTTTGCCGTCGCTGGTGAGCCACAGGGCATTGGAACGGCGATCGCCGTCGGCCTGCCGACGTGCCACCAGTTTCCTTGCCTCCAGCTTGTCGATTACGCTTACGACGGTAGACCGGTCAAGATGGATTGCGCGGGCCAGGGTCGTCTGTTTTAACCCCGGATTCGCGTCGATCACCACCAGCACTCCGAACAAGCCCGGCGTGATCGCCTGCGCGCCGATGCTTTCCTGGAAGTCGCTGAAAATCGCCAGTTGTGCTTGGCGCAGCTGATAGCCGATCAGGCTAGGCAGCACGCCGAAGGCAATGTCGGCAGCACCGCGTTTGCTCGCGGCCGTTCCCGGTTTGGTTTTCATGGTGCCCTTTTTACCGCCTGAACTGGGAGCCTGTCAAATTGTTTGCTTCCCAATGATTTGACACTCAACGTAAAAATCAGGATAGTGTGACAAATAAGCTGCCGCCTCGTGTGGCGTCAGGCGCAGCCACGGCAATCGACAACTCCAGGAGATTTCGTGCACACCGGAGGGCAAGGCCTGGCCGGTCCGGTCCGGGTCCGGGCCGGTGATGCCAAGCACGCGCACCGGAGCGTTCCCTTTTTTGAAAAGGAGTCAGAATTGAGTTACGTCGTCGAAATGTGGCAGCAGCCTTCGCTGCCTGTGATTGGTTCCAAAGACCGCTTTCCGGTGCGGCGCATATTCTGCGTCGGCCGCAACTATGTCGAACACCAAAAGGAGATGGGCGGCGATGGCCGCGAGCAACCGTTCTTTTTCTGCAAGGCGCCGCATGATCTGGTGCCGGTCAACGCCGGCGAGAGCGGCAAAATTCACTATCCGCCGATGACCAGCAACTTTCACTGGGAAACGGAGATGGTTGCGCTGATCGGCAAAGGTGGGCACAAGATCGCCGCCGAACGCGCCAACGAACATGTGTGGGGCTATGCGGTCGGCCTGGATATGACCCGCCGCGACCTGCAGCAGCAGGGCAAGGACCAGGGCCGGCCATGGAGCTTCGGCAAGGATTTCGATCAGGCCGCGCCATGTGGGCCGGTCACCCCGGCAAGCAAGATAGGACACCCGTCCAAGGGCAAGCTCTGGCTCAAGGTGAACGGCGAGTTCCGCCAGCAATCCGACATCGACCAGATGATCTGGAGCGTGCCGGAGCAGATCGCGTTTCTAACCCGGTATTACGCGCTGGAAGCCGGTGACGTCATTTTCACCGGCACCCCGGCGGGCGTCGGCGCCGCCAAGGCCGGCGATGAGTTGGTGGCCGGTATCGACGGTCTGGGCGAGCTGCGCGTGAGCGTCGTCGCGCCGCGCTGACCGGCTGCACTGCGCCGCATGAACGCCGCCGGTTATTTGCTCGCCACCGGGCAGGACAGCGCGATCGCGCTGGAATGCGGCACGGAGCGCCTGAACTATGGCGAGCTGCGCGCCGCGGTAGCCCATGCCGCCGGCGCCTGGCGCGCGCGCGGTCTTGAGCAAGGCGAGCGCGTGCTGGTGTTTGCGCCGGACAGCATCGCCTGGGTGATTGCCTACCTCGGCGTGATCTGGGCGGGCGGGGTCGCCGTCGGTCTCAACTCGAGGCTGTTCGAGCGGGAGCTGTCGATAGTGCTTGGAGAATCCGGCGCCCGGTTCATCTGGTGCAACGAAAGTTCGCGCGCGCTGCTCGAACGGCTGCTCATCGATATTGCAGACCCGCCGCAGCTGGTCATCGATGCGGAGTGGAGCGAGCGCCTGGCGGCGGCCACCGCCGCCCCCGCGGCCGAACTGCCCGATGACGCCCCGGCGATGTGGATATACACCTCCGGCACCACCGGAGCACCCAAAGCGGTCATGCACGCGCAACGCAGCTTCATCGCCACTGCCGACTTCGCACGCGACATCCTCGGGCTCAGCGCGCATGATCGTATCTACGCCTCATCCAAGATGTTCTTTGCCTATGCGCTCGGCAACAGCCTTTGCGCAGGCTTGCGCCTGGGGGCCACGGTCGTTCTCGATAGCGAATGGCCCACTGCCGAGCGGGTGGCGGAGGTGGTCGAGCGGCATCGGCCAACCGCGCTGTTCTCGGTGCCCACGCTCTACCTCAAGATGTTGCAGGCGGGCGTTGCGGCGCGGCTGCGCGCAGCCGGCGTGCGGTACTACGGGTCGGCCGGCGAAACCCTCCCCGCTGCAGTGCGGCGCGAGTGGCGCGAAGCGACGGGCGTGGCGCCGGTCTCGGGCTATGGCGCCTCGGAAACCGTGGCCCTGATGTTCTACTGCGACGATGACAGCGCGCTGCTCAAGCCATCCCCGCGGCTCGAATACCGTATGCGCGACGGCAGCGACGCCGGGGCGCCGCGACGGCTGTGGCTGCGGCATCCCTCGGTCGCGCTCGGTTACTGGCGGCGCCCGGAGGCCGAGCGCGACAGCTTCGCCGACGGTTGGTTTTCCCCCGGGGACCTGTTCCGGCAACGCGACCACGGGTGCGTGGAATTTTGCGGGCGAGACGACGACATGCTGAAGATTTCCGGGCAGTGGGTGAGCATCCTGGACGTTGAGCAAGCGCTGCTCGGCGCGAGCGCCGGCTGCGTCGAGGGTCTGGCGGCGATCGGCTTCGACAACGCCGAGGGCCTCGCCTCGATCGCCTTGTTCGTCGTGGCTGCCCGGGGGCAGGAGACGCAAGCGCGCGAGCGCCTCGATGCGGGCATAGCGGCATTGCCGAAACTCAAGCGCCCGCGGCTGGTGAAATGGGTGAGCGAGTTGCCGCTCACCGCCACCGGCAAGCTGCAGCGGCGCAAACTCAAAGACCTGTATCTCGGGGGCGCAGCATGAGTCTGCTTGCACCGGGCTTGAGCGGCAGGCGCCAATGGAAGGCCATGGTATCCTCGCGCGTCTCCCGATTGGGGCGCCCGCGGAATTCGCGGCCTTCCCGCAGCCAACGGCGGCGCGGAAATCCTTGCCAACGTGGCCAAGTGCGAAACCGAAGCCAATCCCGCCTGAGCGGAGGTAAAGCATGAACGGAGGAGTCATTGCCGCTGCCGTCGTTCCCCACGTGCCAACACTCGGCCTTGCGGAAAACACGCCGGAATTCCAGCTTACGCTGGTCGAAGGGGAGCGCGCGCTGGGCCGCGCATTGCGCGCTCTGAAACCCGATCTGTTCGTGGTCAACTCGGCGCACTGGATCTGCACCTTTGGCTGGTACGCGACCTGCCAGAGCGTGCACGAAGGAATGTGCGTGGCCGACGAAGCGCCCGATCTGATTCCGGGCATACCCTACAGGCGCAAGGGCGACAGCGAGTTTGCGTCGGCCCTGGTCGGAGAATGGCAGGCACAGGGCCTTCCGGGCGGCCGCAATGACACGCCGCACTATGCGTGGGACTACGGCAGCCTGGTGCCGCTGTTGTATCTGGACCCGGACGCGGAAGTGCCTGTGGTTCAGATTCCCACCGTGATCCTGGCGGATCATGCCGAGTGCATGAAGGCGGGCTGCGCCGTGCACGCGACGGCGAAGCGGCTGGGCAGACGCGTCGTGTTCCTGGCCAGCTCGGCCTTCAGTCACGACCTGGTGCGCGGCCGTCACTTGAAGCCTACGCCGGAGCGCGAAGCGCTGGACCAGCGCTTCATCGATCAGCTGAAGCGGGGCGCGCTGGCCGAT